>JAKLPX010000291.1 GCA_022013635.1 Candidatus Delongbacteria bacterium | reverse complement strand
TACGAACGATGGCGATTTTGCCTTTAAGCTCATGCACCCTTCATTTGAGAAGGAAAAAGAGTATATCGCGACCACAGTTGAGACTGTGACCAGAACGATGATCGAGCGTTTTCAGAAAGGCATTATGATCGAGGGCGTCAAAACACATCCCGCCAAAGTTAAACGGATCGAATTGACCAAGATCAGCATGGTACTTAAAGAAGGCCGGAATCGCCAGATTAGAAAAATGCTTCAGAAGGTAGGTAATACAGTGTCATACCTGAGAAGGGTCAGGATCAACAACCTCACTCTAGGCAAGCTCAAAGAAGGCGAGTATCGGTTTTTGACGAAAGCTGAAGTCAGGGATCTGATGGAGTAACGGCAACTATGATACAGGTAAAAAAAGCGAACGGCGAACTTGAACCGTTTTCAGCTGAAAAACTGGAAAGATCGCTGAGAAATGCGGGTGCCGACAGCAAATTGACAGCTGAAATTATTAAAGATATAAATTCATGGATATATGAAGGTGTGACTACAAGGAAGATCTATGATTCTGCATTCAAATATCTGCGCAGAAAAAAGAATTCTTCATCCTTGCTTTACAAACTAAAACAGGCTATGATGGATCTCGGTCCTACAGGGCATCCTTTTGAACATTTTATCGGTAAAGTTTTAGAGAAACAAGGCTATAAAACAGAAGTGGCGCAGGTAATTAACGGATTTTGTGTTACGCATGAAGTTAGGGAACGGGCTTAAAGATATAATTGACAGAGAAATAATATATCCGGTAACAGTGCTTCAGACACTCACAAAAGCACAGTTTCAGATGCTGTTTGATAAAGATATTGTAGTGTGTAGCCAGATTTTAGAAAATCCTGATGAATTAGGATTTCTTGAGTTAACCACGGTGAAACACAGAAAACTGATAAATGAAATAAAAAGCATCTGCAACTTTAAAGGATGAAACTTCTGAACTTTAAATCAAAAAGATGTATAAAACTTTATTTTTCTTAGATATTCCGGTATTTTTCGCTTATATTTCCATCAAATTCACCGGGAATGCATAGAATGTCGAAATTTATATTTAATTGTCAGAAAGGCTATGAAGAATATATGGCGGATGAGATCAGGCTGAATGACCTGAATCCTCTGGAGATCAAAAGCGGTTATGTCTTAGCTAAGTCATCCGGCAATGTTAAGTTTAAATCTAAAAATTTCTGTTTTCCGCATTTCTGCATGATTGATCCTGTATTGATCGAAGGGACATCGGTGAACGCTTTAAGTAATGAGATCGCAGAAAAGTTTTTTAATTCCATACGAAATAAAAATATTGACAGTAAATGGCCTTTTCTGACATTATGCAATCCAGACCTGAACGGTCTCGGAAAAAGGGAGTCTGCCGTTAGAAATCAGACAATGGTATATTTAAAAAGAATCGCAGGCAGGATTTCCGCGCTGGCAAATAATAAACTTCCGGCCGAGCAGGGAGTCCGCGACGGTCTTATGCTGTATTTTGAAGATTTTAATAAAGTTTATTTAGCAACTGATTTTGTCTGGTTCGGACAGAAAAGGGTCGCTGATGATGAAGCCGCTCCGTCAAGATCTTTTTTGAAAATTGAAGAAGCTTATAAATTAATGGAACTGGAGCCGCGCGAAGGTCAAAAAGTCTGTGATCTCGGAGCCGCACCCGGAGGATGGAGCTACAGCGCAGCGGTCAGGAATGCTAAGGTTACCGCAATTGATAACGGTGAACTTAAGCTGGGAGCGAAGAACAACCCAAATATTACCAGACTGGCTGAAGATGCATTCAAATACGAACCTGCTTCTAGTTACGACTGGCTTTTCTGTGATATGGCCGAACAGCCAAATCAGGTCATTAAACTGATCGAAAAATGGATAATGAATCGCTGGTGCAGATATTTTATCGTCAATTTAAAATTCGGAAGGGTCAGACCGGTAGAACTGCTCGAAATACTTACAGACAAAAGTTCAATTATAAAAAAGAGATGTCTTAAACTTCAGGTAAAGCATCTTTTCCATGACCGTGAAGAGATGACTGTAATGGGAAGGCTTGAATAAATTATCCATGACAATTCTTCTTTAAATTATCACATTATACTTGAAAAGTCAATATCGGGTATTTTATTTATATTAAATTCAGGTACTTCAATGACAGGAACATGCTCAAATCCTTTTTGCTTTAAGTATTTTTTAAATACTTTTGGAGAATCGTCCCCGATAATTTTATCTTCGTTTATATATCTAATATATATTATACATCTGACCGGGATATTTCTGATGATCAATGCCTCAAGGCTTAGAATAGTATGATTTATACTCCCGAGCCGTGAAGAAGTAACTAGAACAACAGGATATTTCTGATCTTTGATGTAATCAATGGCAAAATAACCCAAGGTTAATGGAACGAACAGTCCGCCTACACCCTCAATCAACACATTATCATATTTTTGTGACAGTTGAACGGTTGATGCAGCGATCCTTTCTACATCTATTCTTTTCTTTTCAACCGACGCAGATAAATGAGGCGATGCGGGAAATTCAAATACATAACTGCAGGTTTGAAACGACTTATCTTCTTCGGTCAATTCAATACCCATGATCTTGCGGTGAAAAATAATATCCTCTGATATTCCCGAACATCCGGTCTGAACCAGTTTCTGAGTAATTACTGTTTTATTTTGCTTTATTAAACTTCTGCCGAGAAGGCCTGTGATAAATGTCTTCCCTATTCCCGTATCAATTCCTGCAATAAATAAGACCGGCATAATTTACTTCCTCTTACCTATCAAATATATCGGATTGTATGTTAAAGTTACTCCGTTTCCGCTGCCGAAGTTCTTAATGTAATTCATTGTAAATTCTTCAAGTTGTTTTTTTGTCCATGAAATCCTGCTTATACCCGTAACTCCCGTGACCCTTAAATGCCTGAGAACCCCGACAGGTAAATCAAATTCCAATTTTAAGTGTTCATCTTTAATTTTATATATTTCAAATTCATTCTTGAGCATTTCCCTGATATCATCAATGCCGGTGTATTTTAAACGGCTTGAATTGACTTTATTGAACTCTAATAAATTATCAGGTCCGAAAGTTGTGAAAGCGATCATCGTTCCTTTGGAAATATTCGCGGCTAATTTTCTAAAGAATAATTTTATGTCTGCTAACCACTGGATCGTTGCGTTTGATATTACCAGATCAATATTTTTCGGATATTCGGTAATTTTCTCAATGTCTCCGGAAATAAAATCATATCTGCATGGCTTTGAATAAGAATCAATGATACTCTTAATATATTTTTCAGAATCTTCGACCAGATCATTCGTTATAAATATTTCAGGGTTATATACCGATAAAATTTTTCTTGTTAAAATACCGGTTCCGGCGCCTAGTTCGAATATCTTCTTAAATGATCGGCCTTTTGAAAATAATTCAAGTTCTTTTAGTAAATGTTCAGCCATAATGCTCTGAACGGAAGCATTTTTATCATAGCTCGTCAAGGACATGCTTTTCTTAAATCTCTCTTTTACGAGAGCCTTGTCAATTTCCTGAAGCATATTTTAGAAGATCCTCCCAGCTTTCCCAATTATAAAAGATAAAATGCGGTGCATTTTGGCATCTGATGATCTTAGCTCTCCCTTCCCAGAAATTAATTTGATTCTTTTCGGGAATGATCCTGTCGTTGCAAGAAACTATTGCAGTATCATAACAGTCAATAATATCCTTTTTACCTTTAAAGAACAAATGAAGGTTT
>JAKLPX010000290.1 GCA_022013635.1 Candidatus Delongbacteria bacterium | reverse complement strand
ATCGGAAAAGTTCAATCAGGTAAAGGATGGCATTGGGAACAAACTAAAAACAGAAGTTACAAGGGCACGATAGAATTTATAAATTTAAAAGGTTATATTACTGTCGTAAACGAGGTCGGCGTTGAACAGTATCTGTACGGGGTTGTTCCGTCTGAAATGCCGGTAAACTCGCCTATTGAAGCTCTAAAAGCTCAGGCTATTTTGGCGCGAACGAACATTTACTCCAAAGTAGGAAGAAAGTACAAAGATAAACCTTATTCTCTTTCAAGCGATATTTACAGTCAGGTATATACGGGAATTGATAATATTTCCGACAGAACGAACAAAGCAGTTGACGATACCCGCGGGATGATTTTAACATACAATGATAAACCTATAGAAGCGCTGTTTCATTCCGTATGTGGCGGGTATTTGGAAAGCAACGATGTTATTTGGGGCAGCGTAAAACTTCCATATCTTCAGTCTAAACCTTGTTCTGCAAGCGATGTGTTTCAATATGGCGATCTTTCCAAAGAGAGTAATTTTAAAAAATGGATTGATTCGAGACCGGATTCGTATTGCAATCTTGAATGGAAAACGGTTGATCCAAGCTTAAATTTTGCAAAAAAATATTTCAGATGGGAAACAAAAATCAAAAGAAAAGAACTGGAAAATATTATCAAATTTTCAACCGGAGTTGACATAGGTAATTTAAAAGACATAATAATCCAGAACAGAGGACATTCCGGAAAAGCAAAAAGCGTAAAAATAATCGGTTCGAAAAATTCCGTAACAATTAATAAGGAACTAAACATCAGAAAACAACTTTCAAAACCGCCGTTATACAGCGGCAATTTTTATATAGAGAAAAAAAATATTGATAAAAACGGATACGCCGGAGAATTTATATTTAGAGGAGCCGGATTCGGGCACGGAACCGGAATGTGTCAGATAGGATCTTGCGGAATGGCAAGCGAGGGAAAAGATTATGAAGAGATTCTTAAATTCTACTTTCCGAAGACAAAATTGATAGAACTCGACAAATAATAAAAAAATAAACCGAATATTTAAAAAAAAGATATTGACTTTGAAAATTTATATTATTATATTCGTTTTCCGCAAAATTGCAGGTAAGTCTCACGAGAAATATAGCGTGGAGTTGAGCCTGCGGTTTTAAGTAATGCGGGCGGAAAAATAAAGAAACTATTAACATAGAAAAGATTATATTGGAGAAAGTTAATGCCGACAATCAACCAATTAGTAAGATTCGGAAGACAGGACATCAAGAAGAAAACAAAGTCTCCTGCAATGCAAGGCTGTCCTCAAAAGAGGGGCGTTTGTACGAAGATCACTACATTTACGCCGAAAAAGCCTAACTCAGCTTTAAGAAAAGTTGCAAGGGTAAGGCTGTCTAACTCTATGGAAGTATGGGCGTACATACCGGGAGAAGGACATAATCTGCAGGAACATGCCGTAGTTCTCATCAGAGGCGGAAGAGTTAAAGACTTGCCCGGTGTCAGGTATCATATCATTCGCGGTACACAAGACGCCGCCGGAGTTACAGGAAGATTAAAAGGCCGTTCAAAGTACGGAGCGAAAAGGCCTAAAAAGTAAACGAACGAGGAATTAAATGTCTAGAAGATCGAAGGCAATTAAAAGACAAATATTACCGGATCCTCTGTATAAAGATTTGGTAGTCGCAAAATTCATTAACTGTATGATGAGCTCAGGTAAGAAATCAACATCCGAAAGTATCTTTTACACTGCTTTGGATATAATTGAGCAGAAAGAAAAAGGTAAAAAAGGAAACGAAACTTTCAGACAGGCAATCGAAAATGTAAAACCTGTTCTTGAAGTAAAATCAAGAAGGATCGGGGGAGCGAATGTTCAAGTACCACTAGAGATTAGAGTTGACAGAAAGGAAGCTTTGGCAATAAGGTGGATAATTGCATTCTCAAGAAAAAGAAGCGGTAAATCAATGGCAATCAGATTGGCTGACGAGCTTATAGCCGCCTCCAAAAACGAAGGTTCATCAATAAAGAAAAAGGAAGATATGCATAAAATGGCTGAAGCAAATAAAGCTTTTGCTCATTTTAGGTTCTAAAATTGACTATGTCTCTTGAAAAATCCAGAAATATCGGCATTATGGCTCATATTGACGCCGGTAAAACCACTACTACCGAAAGAATTTTATTCTATACCGGAAGGGTTCATAAAGTAGGAGAGGTTCATGACGGGACCGCGGTAATGGATTGGATGCCTCAGGAACAGGAAAGAGGTATAACCATAACTTCTGCGGCTACGACATGCAGCTGGAGGGGTAATTCGATAAATATAATAGATACGCCCGGACATGTTGATTTCACAGTTGAAGTTGAAAGGTCGTTGAGGGTTTTGGACGGAGCTATTGCTTTATTCTGCGGAGTCGGAGGAGTTGAACCTCAATCGGAAACCGTGTGGAGACAAGCTGACCACTATAAAGTTCCGAGAATTGCTTTCGTCAACAAAATGGACAGGGTCGGAGCCGATTACTATAATGTTTTGGATATGATTACAGAGAGGCTGGGAGCTCATCCTATCGCGATGCAGATTCCGGTCGGGACGGGAGAAATGTTCGCCGGTGTAATTGATTTAATTCATCTTAAAGCAAGAATGTACAAGCAGGAAGACGGATTGATTTTCGAGGAAATTGACATACCAGAAGATTTAGTTGAAATTACAAATCAATACAGAGAAATTTTATTGGAATCCATATCTGATTACGACGATGAAATGATGGAGCTTTTTATCGAAGGAAAAGAAATTTCTTCCGAAAGAATAAAAAAAGCCATAAGAAAGGCGACTTTGGATATAAAAATCGTTCCGGTATTTTGCGGATCTGCTTTCAAAAATAAAGGAGTTCAGGCTTTGCTTGACGGTGTGATAGATTATTTGCCATCGCCTCTTGATATAATTGATTATCAGGGATATAAGTGCGACAGCGAAGAAATAATCTTCAGGAAACCGTCTCCGGATGAGCCTTTTTCGGCTTATGCTTTCAAGGTAATGACGGATCCTTATGTCGGGAAGTTGATTTATTTAAGAGTTTATTCCGGAAAAGCAAAGGTTGGGGATGCTGTCATTAATTCTCACAACATGAAAAAAGAAAGATTCGGAAGAATTCTTCAGATGATGTCCAACAAAAGAGAAGACAAAGAAAATTGTCAAGCCGGTGACATAATTGCAGTTGTAGGTTTAAAAAATACAAGAACTGGCGATACTCTTTGCGATAACAATAATAGAATAAGATTCGAGTCATTAAAATTCCCTGTTCCGGTAGTTCATCAGGCAATCGAACCTAAAACAAAAACCGATTCGGAAAAATTAACTGACTCATTATTAAAACTTGCCGAAGAGGATCCTACTTTTATCATTAAATTAAATGAAGACACAGGACAGACAATAATTTCAGGCATGGGCGAATTACATCTTGAGATTATTATTGACAGATTGAAAAGGGAATTCAATCTGCAGGTAAATGTCGGAGCGCCTCAAGTAGCCTACAAAGAAAGATTAAGAAAGTTAATTACGCTTGATTACAAACATGTTAAGCAAAGCGGCGGTAAAGGACAATATGCCCATATAGTAATGAATGTAGGCCCCGGAGAATCAAATACAGGATTGGTTTTTCTTAATAAAATCACCGGAGGCAGAGTTCCAAAAGAGTATATTCCCGCAGTTGAGGACGGAATAAAAGATGCGATGACATCCGGTCCAAGCGCAGGCTATCCTATTATGGATGTTAAAGTAGAACTCGTTGACGGTTCTTATCATCAGGTTGACTCTTCGGAAATGGCTTT
>JAKLPX010000289.1 GCA_022013635.1 Candidatus Delongbacteria bacterium | reverse complement strand
TAATTTTCCATTTCGATGATAAGCAAAATTGTAGTTATGATCGAAAAAATAACAGGAAGAGGAAAGCGATAACAGGTTCTTTTGAATTCTTCAACCATTGTTTTAATTGAGAGCCGCTTTAATAATTTCATGATACTTCTCCGCTCTATATTTATAATGTCATACAATTATCATTGAAAATCAGCATAAAATCAATGTAAAAATAATATTAATAAATATAACAATATTGCTTATAATCATTGTTTTTAATATCGAAATGATATATATTACACAGCTTAAGAACAAGAGGGAAAAATGTTGACTATGAAATTTTTCATAGAAACTTTCGGCTGCCAGATGAATGTTTACGATTCGGAGTTGGTAACAGGGATATTAATAAAAAACGGTTATGAACAGATTTCAAATATCAATAAGGCAGATATTCTATTTTTAAACACCTGCGCCATACGGGAAAAAGCTGTCGAAAGAGTAATTCATAAGATGGAGCAATATGCGCATTTAAAAAAGAAAGGCGATCTCAAAATTGCAGGAGTTTTGGGATGTATCCCGCAGTATTCAAGCGACCGTTTAAAAAAAGAATTGCCGTTTATTGACATTCTTTCGGGTCCGGATAATTACGACAAGCTCCCTCAAATGATAAGCGAGTGTTTGAAAAATAAAAAGATACAAGAAAATCTGGAACTTAATGAAGAACAGAATTACGACGACATCCTGCCTTTCATAAAGAATAAATTCTCCTCTTTTGTAACGATAATGCGCGGATGCAATAATTTCTGCTCGTATTGTGTAGTTCCGTATGTGCGCGGAAGGGAAAGAAGCAGAAGTGCCGGATCAATTTTACGGGAAACATCCGATGCCGTTTCAAAAGGAATTACGGAAATCACGCTGTTAGGGCAGAATGTTAATTCATATAAATCGGAAGGTGTGAGCTTTCCGGCATTATTAGAAAAAGTATCTGAAATTGAAGGATTAAAAAGACTGAGATTTGCGACATCCCACCCGAAAGATATTTCAGACGAATTAATCAAAGTTACGGCAGAGAATAAAAAAATTTGCAAGCACCTCCATCTCCCTTTTCAGGCGGGAAGCAACGAAGTTCTTAAACGGATGAACAGAGGTTATACAAAAGATGAATATCTAATTAAAATCGAAAATATCAGAAATTCGATACCCGAGATTGCTCTTACGACAGATACAATCGTCGGTTTTCCCGATGAGACAGAGGAAGACTTTCTGCAAACACTTGAAGTAATTGAACAGGCCGGATTCGATAATTCATTTATGTTCATATATTCCGAAAGGGAGCATACTTACGCCAAAAAGAATTTTAAAGACAATATATCGAAAAAAATCAAATCCGAAAGGCTGAAAAAGGTCGCAGAACTGCAGAAAAAGATCGGACTTGAACAAATCGGTAATGATGTTGGTAAAACAAAAGAAATTCTTGTCGAATCGGTAAGTAAAAAAAGAAAAACCGAAATGATGGGCAGAACCGGGCAAAACAGGATCGTGATTTTCGAAAGTGATGATACGATCAAAGCGGGAGATTACATAAATGTTCATATTACAGGAGCCGAAGGAGTATCTCTGTTCGGAGAAATAAGGAATTAAGGAGAAGGAGTTTTTATGTATTATTTAAAAAAGATCGTTGAGTTGCTTCTGCTTTTGGCCATAATATGGTTGAGTGTGGAAAATTATTCAGTAAAAGTTGACGGAATATCCGTTTTCGGGAATAAGATTATAGAAACATCTGTAATATTCGTAATTTTTGCATCGCTTATAGTCGGTGGTTTGATTTCCGCCTTTTTCTCAACTCTAAAAGAGTGGAAAACAGTAAGGGGGAATAAAAAAATGATAACCGAACTAAAAAACACAATTAAGGATTTGGAAATTAAGTCAAAAGATTTACAGATAACACTGAATGAACTTGAGAAATTGAGAGTTGAAAACGCTTCTTTAAAAGGCGAGGTTAAAACTTTAAAAGAGGTAATTTCACCGAATTCTTCTTCATTAAACAATAAACAGGTTGAATACTAAAGGATTTGCGGTAAATAAAATGGAAGAAAAGGTTTACGATTATTTAGTTATCGGGAGCGGAGCGGCAGGCTTATATTTTTCAATTATAGCCTCTGAGTATGGAAAAGTTCTTTTGCTTACGAAAAATTCTTTGAAAGAATCAAATACATATTATGCACAGGGAGGTATAGCGGCCGTTGACAAAGTAACCGATTCTTTTGAAGAGCATATTAAGGATACTCTTACTGCGGGTGACGAGTTATGCAATCCGAATGCTGTGGAAATGATTGTAAACGAAGGTCCGGAAATAATTCACAATCTTATAAAAAGAGGCGTAAAATTTACAAAAGACAAGGAAAAGGGAATTTATTCGCTTCATAAAGAGGGCGGACATTCAGAAAGCAGAGTTTTTCACTTCAAAGATATTACAGGTAAAGAACTAATAAGGGCTCTGACAAAAAGTGTAAAAGAAAATAAAAATGTTACCATCTATGAAAACATGATGAGCGTAGATATTTTAACGGAACACCAAAAAATCAAACAGCCGAAAGATTATAAAAATATAACATGTTACGGTATTTATGCTTATGACCTCAAGAAAAACAATGTGCAGAAAATCCTGTCTAAATCAACGATTTTAGCAACCGGCGGATCGGGACAAGTATATCTTCACACTTCGAATCCTGCGGTAGCAACCGGCGACGGACTTGCTATGGCATACAGAGCCGGAGCGACTATTTCCAATCTGGAATTTTATCAGTTCCATCCGACAACTTTATATACTGAAAAAGAAAAAGAAAGCTCTTTTTTGATTTCAGAAGCTGTGAGGGGATTCGGCGGGGAATTAAAGACGAAAGACGGCAAAAAATTCATGCATAAATACCATAAGTTAAAATCTTTGGCGCCTAGAGATGTAGTCGCAAGAGCGATTGATACAGAAATGAAGAAAAGAGGAGACGATTTTGTTTATCTCGATGTCAGCAATTTTCCGGCGAAAAAAATTATAAGCTCTTTTCCTAACATTTATCATAAATGTCTCACTGAAGGCATTGATATAACAAAAGATATGATTCCGGTAGTTCCTGCCGCTCATTATCAGTGCGGCGGAATAGAAACCGATCTGCACGGAAAAACCGACATTAAAGGTCTATACGCTATCGGCGAGGTCGCACAGAACGGAGTTCACGGGGCGAACAGGCTTGCTTCAAATTCTCTTCTCGAGGCATTGGTGTTCGCGAAGGTAAGTTCCGCTTCCGTACAAAGATATATTTCGAAAAATGCGATAGACTTCACAGGAATTAAAGAATGGGAGTATTATCATACTGAGAGACCTCTGGAAAAAGTGGTAGTAAGCTATTTACGGAACACTATAAAGAGGCTTGTGAGCGAATTTGTCGGAATCGTTAGGAGCGATGAGAGATTGAAGATGGCTCAGAAAATGATAGACCTTATAGCTTGGCAGGCAAGAGATTATTATATGCAGACAAAATTATCGAAAGAAACTATTGAATTGAGAAATATAGCAGATGTGGCTTCACTTATGGTAAAATTTGCAAGCTTCAGAAAAGAATCGAGAGGGCTTCATTTCAATATTAATCACCCTCTCAAGGACAACGAAATCTGGCAGAAGAACACGAGGATAAGAAATACGGGAAGAAGAAGCAAGAGTGATATAATTAAATAAATAAATAAATAAAGGGAGAGGAAGTATGTATAAGAAATTTATTTTTTTAATATTTTT
>JAKLPX010000288.1 GCA_022013635.1 Candidatus Delongbacteria bacterium | reverse complement strand
CTGTCGGATGTTAAATATTTGTCCGATAAAGGGTTTAAAGAAATTATCTTAACCGGCATTGATCTCGGAAGCTATTCAGACGGTAAAGGATATGGTCTTTATGAGCTTATTTCCGACATCTTGAAGTTCGAAGGATTCAGACTTCGGATAAGTTCAGTTGAGCCGTGGTGTTTTGACGACAGACTGATCAGCCTGTTCATTAAAGAAAAACGGATTTGTTCGCATTTTCATATTCCCCTTCAATCTGCTTCAAAACGAATATTGAAGCTGATGAACCGGAAATATACTGTTGAGGAGTTCAATGAACTGATCGAAAAGCTGTCAGCAAGACAGGATGTTTTCATCGCGACTGATATTATTGTAGGATTCCCGACGGAAACAGATGATGAGTTTCTTGAGACGATGAATTATCTTCAAAGCTCAAAGATAACCTTCGCACATGTATTCTCATACTCCGACAGGCCTTACGCTCCTTCAAGGAAGATAATGCCTAAAGTATCTCAGAATAAGATCATTCAAAGAAGCAGAAAATTAAGATCAGTTTCAGAGCAGAAACTTCATGAGTTCTATGCATCTCAAAAAGGAAAAGAGAAAGAGATCATAATCGAAAAAGTTCAGAAGAATTTTGACGGTTTATTTACTTACTCAGGTTTAAGCGAAAATTATATTCCTGTTTCATTCTCTTCCGAGGTCGTTTATAAGAAAGGCGATCAGGTCAAAGTCATCTATTTATAACCAAAATATTCCTTGCTCAAACGGGTAAAATTCTCTTATTTTCTTATGATTTTAAATTCAGGGGTATTGATGCAGGGTTTCGAAGAAGGTAAAATATATAACGGATTTATTCTGATAAAAACCGAGTTTATGAAAGATATGAACTCTGAAATGATGTCTTTTGTACATGAAAAAACAGGTGCAAAACTTACCGCTGTTAAAAATGACGACGATAATAAAACTTTCTGTATAGCTTTTAAAACTATCCCCGAAGATTCAACGGGAGTGGCTCATATTTTGGAACACTGCGTTCTGTCGGGTTCTGAAAAATATCCTGTAAAAGATGTATTTTCCGAACTTTATAAGGGCGGACTTTCGACATTTATGAATGCATTAACTTCAAACGATTCGACATATTATCCGTATTCGACCAGAAATCTGAAAGAATATTATAATTTCATGGGCGTATATTTGGATACAACACTAAGACCATTGTTGACTAGGCATTCTTTCGATCAGGAAGGCTGGCATTACGAATTAAGCGGTAAAAATTCACCTTTGCAGTATCAGGGGATCGTATTTAATGAGATGAAAGGTGCGATGTCAAACCCGGTCAGACAATTAGTAACAAATATTTCTAGAACTTTATTTCCCGGGTCCACATACTCTTTCAATTCCGGCGGAGATCCCGAGCAAATAACAAATCTTTCTTACGAATACTTAATAAATTTTCATAAAAGATTCTATCATCCGTCTAATTCACAAATATATGTTTACGGAAATGCAGATATTAATGATGAATTGGCTTTCATAAACGATAATTATTTAAAAGATTATGAAAAGACAGAAATTGATTCAGCCATAATTGCGGGAAAAGAGATATCCCCTTTAGCCTGCGACACATATCATTATCCGATAAGCCCGTCTGAAGAAATCGAGAAAAAAACTTACATAGCAGTTGCTACCAAAGTAGGAACTCCTAATGATGTTGAACTGAACATCGCTTTGCATCTGATAACGAATATTTTATTAAATTCTGACGCATCGCCGCTAAAGCAGGAAATAATGAAAGCCGGTATCGCTGGAGATTTTTCAGGCTATTTTGATGACGGTCAGCACGAAACAGCAGTTACAGCATATATATCAGGCTCCGAACCGGATTTTAAGGATAAATTTATTGAGATATATTTTAATTCCCTGAAAGAACTCATCGAAAAAGGAATAGATAAAGACCTTATAATGTCGGAGATAAATCATCTTGAATTTAATCAGAAAGAAAAAGAAATATCTTCCATGCGGGGACTAATCTACTTAAATCGCGTGCTTCATTTAACCCTTTATGATATTGATCTTTTCAAAAATATGAATCTCAATCCGGTGATTGCCGGTATCAGAAAGAAAGCCCTTGAAAGTGATTATCTGGAGAATGTAATAAAAGATTATCTGATAAATAAAAACAGGATCGCCATGGTTGTTATGCAGCCCGACCGTGAGTTGTCAGATAAAAAAATGAAAAATGAAAAAGAAAAATTAGAACAGTATAAGCGGTCATTAAGTAATGAACAGATAGAAAAACTGATAAGAGAAACTCAGGAATTCAAAAATACACAGGATGCGGGAAATTCAGAGGAATCACTTGCGAAAATCCCTAAATTAGAAATAAATGATATTGACAGAAGGGCGGTTCTTACCGTTCCGAATATTGAAAAAATTGATGGGGTAAAATTCTATTCAAACGAACTTTTCACGAATGATATCATTTATTTAAGCTTAGGTTTTGATCTTGGGAAAATACCTGTTGAATTTTTGCCTTATCTGAATGTTTTTACCGATCTGTTCAAGGAAGTAGGAACAAAAAACCGATCTTATGACGATTTGTTTAAGGAGATTTCCACATATTTCGGAGGATTTGATTTTACGCTCACGATCATTGATGATTTTAAAAATAAAGAAATTTTCAAACCGATTCTTTACATAGAGATCAGAACTTTAAAAAAATTTCTATTTAAAGCAGCAGATATTTTAACGGATTTGATCAAGAACATAACTTATGAAAATATTGAGAGGATCAAGGAGATAATCACAAGCCGGTATCAGTACAGGGATGTGAATTTAAAATCCGAAGGATATAATTATTCAGCCACAAGATTGAAAGCGTATGGGAACGATCGGGGAAAATTTTTAGAGACGGCAAGTGGATTAACAGCTTTTTCTAAATACAAGGAACTGTACGATAATCCTGAAAATTATCTTGAAAGCACGATTGAAAAAGTAAAAGAACTGTCTGAACTGATATTTAATAAGAATAATCTGCATGTCGGAATTGTCTCAGACGAAGATGGCATTAAATTGTCTAAGATCGTAAGTAAGGATATAATTTCCTGTTTAAACGATAAACAAATTCCGACTCCTGTTATAAAATATCCTGAATTCAACAAAAATGAAGCTTTTTTAACTTCAGCTGATGTAGTTTTCAACTCTTTGGGCGGAAACTTTTATCAGAACGGTGTTGAATATTCGGGAAAGCTGGAGGTACTGAAAAATTATCTTTCATCTGATTATCTTTTCGAAATGGTAAGGTTAAAAGGCGGGGCTTATGGAGCCTGGATCTATTTCAATCAGTATTCAGGATTTATGTCTCTGACCAGTTACAGAGATCCGAATGTCAAAAAAACTTTCGAGGCTTATTACGGAGTTGTCGAACATTTAAAAAATTTTAATATGAGCGATTCATCTTTTACGAATATTAAGATTGGGGCTTATGCCTCTTTTGATCCACTTTTAAGCCCTTATTCAAAAGGGAAAAAATCAAGAGAG
>JAKLPX010000287.1 GCA_022013635.1 Candidatus Delongbacteria bacterium | reverse complement strand
GGGGTCATGATTTTCGCCCCGAATACCGCAAACTTAACCAGCTGAAATTACATTTCCCGAATATTCCGTTAATTGCGCTTACTTCGACTGCTATTCCACAAGTTCAAAATGATATTATCAGTCAATTAAATTTGGTAAGTTCCAAAATTTATCGGGCAAGTATAAATCGAGAGAATCTATTTTATCGAATTGTACCCAAGAAAAAAACATATCAGCTTATTTTGCAGTATTTAAAGGATCATCCTAATGACTCAGGTATAATTTATTGTCAGAGTAGAAAATCTGTTGATAAAATGTCAGAAAGACTACAAAAAGAAGGTATTAGGGCATTACCTTATCATGCGGGTTTACAGTCTGATGTCCGAGTAAATAATCAGATGAAATTTATCAAAGATGATGTTGAAGTTATTGTAGCTACCATAGCTTTTGGAATGGGAATTGACAAACCAAATGTCCGCTTTGTAATTCACTATGACCTGCCTAAGAGTATCGAGGGTTATTATCAGGAGACGGGTAGAGCCGGAAGAGACGGTATCAAAAGTGACTGTATTTTATTTTTCAGTTACGGCGATAAAATCGTACATGAATATTTTATTAAACAAATAGAAAATGAGCAATACCGGCAGACTGCCTATAAAAAACTGAGAAGTGTAATTGATTTTAGCACCGGTAAAAACTGCAGACGGAAATATTTATTTAAATATTTTGGTGAAGAATCTGATAAAGAAAATTGTAATATGTGCGATATATGTGTGCCGGTTGAAGAAATGGAGATCATCTCACTACCAAAAGAGAAATCTAAACTTTCAAAGGCTAAAAAAACTTATGAATTTGAAGAATCCGAATATGACCAATATTTATTTGATATTTTAAGAGCATTAAGAAAGAAAATCGCCGACGAGGAAAAAATGCCGCCCTATATTGTATTCTCTGATGTTGCGCTAAAGGAAATGGCCACCCGTCATCCTCAAAACTTGGAAGAATTTCTTGATATCAGCGGTGTCGGTGAATTTAAATTAAAGAAATACGGGAGCATATTTACAGAGAAAATTGTAGAATACTTTGAAGGTGATTTGAGTCATTAACGCTGAAAAAATAAAAATCCCAGTAATATCATAAATAACCACAAATACCTCTTGACATTTCAATTTTAGTGTATTACATTACTGATACACTAATGCAGTTCGCAGCAGGTGAAATTAAAATAGGGTAGAGTATGAGCGAAAATAAAGAAATATATTTCCAGATACAGCCGAGTTCGGGTGTTCCTATATATAAGCAGATCGTTGATCAGGTTGAAAGGCTGGTCGCAAGCGGTTCTTTGTCTCCGGGAGATGAGATGCCTTCAGTTAGGCGTGTAGCTACTCATTTTGAGGTGAATCCTATGACTGTATCGAAGGCTTACAGTATGCTTGAGTCATCTAATATACTCGAGCGCAGGAGAGGTATGGGAATGTTCGTGGCATCGAATTCTGAAAATGCAAAATCGGTTAAACAGAGAATAGAATTGATCAAGCCCGTTCTTGAAGATGTAGTCGAACAGGCTAAACAGCTTGGATTACCGAATGAAAAAGTTATTGAATTATTAAAAAAACTACTGGAGAATAATGATGGGAAATAGTGATGTAGTTATCAGACTTGAGAAAGTCAGTAAAAGTTATGGTGATAAACAGGTTTTAAAGAATATTGATCTTACAATAAATAAAGGTACGATCATGGGACTTGTTGGCAAAAATGGTGCAGGGAAGACTACGATGATCAAAGCGTTATTGGGTCTTTTGAAGCTCGACAGCGGCAAAGCAAGTTTATTCGGCGAAGATTCATGGGATCTTCCGGGCGAGATAAAACAGAAGATCGGCTATGTCCCTCAGAGCGTAAACGGATTCGATGGTTGGATGACTATTGATGCCCTTCTTGAATATACGAGAGTATTTTACGATAAATGGAATAAGATTAAAGTTGACCAGTTATTAAAGGATTGGGGAATTGATCCGAAAGCTAGGTTCAGAACATTATCGGAGGGGGAGAAGCAGAAAGTGGCGATCATAATGGCAATGGGTCACGAGCCGGAGCTTTATATTTTCGATGATCCTGTTGCAAGCCTTGATCCTGTTGCAAGAAGGACTTTTATCAAAGAACTGATAGACCTGAATTTAGATTCCGGAAGTACGATGCTTTTTTCTACTCACATAACTTCAGATCTCGAAAGAATAGCGGCGGATGTGGCTTTATTAAAGGATAATGAGATTAAATATGTAGGCGATCTGTCGGCTTTAAAAGAAAAGGTAGTCAAACTTCATATCCAATCTGAAAGGGAGCTCAAGCAGGATGATCTTTCCTTCGAAAATATCCTAAGCTCAAATATTTCAGGTATGAGAGCGACCGTTGCCGTTGACGGAATAAACAGGGAAGAGATCAACAGTTTTGAGCGTAAATTATCCGCAAAGATCACAGTCGAACAGATGAACCTTGAAGACATTTTCTTAGAGCTGAATAAATAAGACCGGAGAGTAAAATGAAAGTATATATGCAGATGTTTAAATACAATTTTAAGATGATGCCTAAGATCAGTATAAGTTTACTTATAATGATGGTAAGCGTTACAATTTACAAACTGTTTTTTCTTGAATTTGATAAAAACCTGTTTTCAATGGATAATATTACGATTGCACAAATAGTTTTCAGGCTGATCTTTATAATCCTTGTAATGGGAATTTATGGACAAATATTTTTGTTTTTTAGAGAATCTTTAACAACTAATATTTTTCAAATGATTCCTAATATAAGAAAGAAAGCATTGATCTTCGGATTCTTAAATTTATTTTTAGTATATTTCTGGGCTGTTTTTATACTCGGATTCAATCATATCTCAGTTATAATTTTCTTTACAATGCTTAATTTGTGGTTTCTGTCAAGTTGCATGACTCTTTATTTCTTCGATATCGTACTCATTTACAGGTCAAACCGATTCTGGATATTAAAAATGATTTTTGCCATTCTCAGCTTTATGGTGCCGATGCTTTCTTCTAAAAGCCCTTCAAAGCATCCTATAACTTATTTTATAATAATAAGTTTTTTTTTGATCGTTGTTCTGTATCAGATAATTAATTTTATATGTAATTACATTGATTTCAGGTTGAAAGAGGATTTTAATGTTAAAGGTTTTGGGCTGAAAATGAATTCTCTTCAGAATATTATGGATAATATTAATGTTTGGAAGTGCAGGAAAACGATAGGAAGTCTTAAAATTAAGGCTGTTAGAGACCGTTATGGGAAATTAATTCACTTTACTCTTTTCGGGAATGAATTCATTTTTCCATGGATTTTTATTGGTAAAACTTATGAAAAAAAAGATTATGTTACAGATTTTACGGTTGAAGAGGTAATTGAACGCTTCCCAGACATGATTCAGGACAAATT
>JAKLPX010000286.1 GCA_022013635.1 Candidatus Delongbacteria bacterium | reverse complement strand
TTTTTTATCGTTTTTTAATATAGTTTTGATTTTGAAAATAGTTTGAATATCGTTTAAATCAAATTTTCTTTTGGATGTGCCGGTTCTTTTTGACGGTTTTAAAATCGGAAAATACCTCTCCCAATACCTTATCGTCGAAGCATTTAAATTCAGTATCGAAGCTACTTCGCCGATTGTGTAATAAAGCCTTTCCTTAATTAAGTCCAAATTTATTCTCCAACTCTTAACGAATTCTTTACTTGAACATTGACAATATATTTATTGAAACACCTTTTGTCAACATCAATTCTCTAAAGTTTTTAATTGCGATTTTAACGCGGCGCTAAAAATTATATTTGCGGATGATTCAATACTGCTTAATTCTTTCACTTTAGCTGTATTTTTTGACAGAATATCTCTTAAAGGTCTGAAATTATACGCAAAGCTTAAAAGTTCCGATAAAGATTTCTCATCCGGATCGCAAATTCTTCCGACATTATATTTTTCGCAATAATATTCCATATCGCCTACTCTAGTTGACAAAACCGGAGTAGAAGTTTGCATTGACTCCCAAAATACAACCGGCATACTTTCGCTGATCGAACTGATTATCAAATAATCGGACAATACTAAGTAATCAACAATTTCAGCTCCGCTTTTCATGCCTAAAAATTCAATTTTATTTTCCAATTTATTAGACGAAACTGTTGATCCCAATTCTTTTCGTAAAGACCCGTCGCCGATGATTTTCAGCGAGAATTTTTCGATTTTTGACAGTATTAATGCAGATATAAGAATATCAGGGCCTTTTATTTTTTCTAACCGCCCTATATAAACCAATTTAAGCGTTTCGGACTTTTCGTACCTTTCGGTCGGAACGGGAAGATTTCTGCTTGTGTAAAGCATCTTAGATTTTTTTCTGAACAAATTTAGGATTTCATTTTGAAGATTGAAGCTGTTTGAAAATATAATTGCCGATCTCGATAAAATAAAGTGAATTACCGGTTTAAAGAATTTCTTATTCCCGTAAACACTTATATCCGATCCTAACGCCCATACTGCCGAATTATTGTTTTTCCTTAAAGATAAAGCCCATATTCCTGCAGGAATGACCCAACAAGACAATATGAAGTCGAAACCATCCGCTTTAACCAATTGCTTGTATTTTTTTCTTCCTTTCAAGACAAGAGATATTATGGAAATTGCATCTTTAAATGAAGATATTTTCATCTGTGCAAATCTTTTATCCCCGCCTTTCCAGTCAAAATATTCGATTTTTGATCTGGTTTGAGATATAAATTCTTCATCGCGAACGGCATTCATCTTCTGAGTCATTACCGTCACATTTGCGCCGTAATCAGAAAGGCATTTGGTAAAATCTAATAAAAAATTACCCGGAATATCTGCGCTGTCAGTTGGAAAACAATGAGTCAGAATTAAAATTTTTGGATTATTGCCCGTCATTCTTTTGCTTTTCTATCTTATTTTTTAGATTTTCCAGATCGGCTCTTAAAGTTACAACAAGTTCGGCTATAAAACCGGTCACAAATAATTGAACGCCCGCTATAATCATTGTTGTAAAAAGAGTAAATAAAGGTCTGATCTGAGTATTCGTAGCAAAATAATAAGCAGCGAGATATATTAATCCCAATATGCCTATAAATATTGTCACCGCTCCCAATAAAGAAAAAAATTGCATAGGCTTATTACCGAAAACCATGTTGAATTTCACAACCAGCACATCAATCATTGAAACAGGAAATCTCATTAACCCGAATTTTGATTTACCATATTTTCTATGATGCCAATTAGTCTTTACTTCGGTAATTTTATATCCTTTATTTACCGCCATCATGACTATGAACCGATGCCAATCGGATCTTAATTCGAGGTCTTCTATAACACATTTTCTGAACCCTTTAATCCAATTCATATCATGAACATTTACATGAAACAATTTCCTCGAAACTGTATTGTATATCTTCGAAGCCAGCATTTTTCCGTCGTTTCTTCCCTGACGCCATCCGGTTACAAGATCATAACCTTCTTTTAGTTTATTAAGTAGTAAAGGAATATCTTCTTCGGGATCGCTCTCAAGATCACCCGGTATAAACAAAACGAACTCCCCTTTACACTGAGGAAATCCTGTTCTCATAGCCTCTGTTAATCCTAAGTTCTTTTTATGAAAATACGGTTTGATAAACGAATATTTTTCCATTCCTTCACTGATTTTTGACTTGGAATCATCCGTCGAACCGTCGTCAACAATAATAAGTTCATAGCAATTATCGGAATCTTTCTCAATTATTTTTTGAATCTTATCGAATATGGCAGGAATATTTTCGCTTTCATTATAAGCAGGTATGAATATTGATACTAAACAAGTTCTGTTACATTTCATTGATTTTCCTGTTTTTTGCTTTAAGATAACGATAATTTGCACGATAATCAATAAGCGAGTGATAAAATTTTATGAATAATGGCATTGTCTTTTTAAAATAATTTGATTATATATTCATCATGATAAATAAACCATTAGGGGGTTGTTCTATGAAAAAATTATTCGCATTAACTGCTCTTTTAATTTTTTCTTTAAATGCTGAAATAATTCAGTTGAACGAAGGGAAATTTACGGGTTACAGGCTTATATCCAACAGTATTGATAACCTTGGATTAGAATTCGGACTTAACGAACTTTCTTTTGTGGATATCGTCACCGAAAAGGGAGAGTTTACCGAATTACGGTTTGAAAATTCAAAAAATACGAATTTGATCGGATCTCCGAAACTTCCGATTTTCAGAGAACTTATTGAATTTCCTGTTTCGTCAATTCCTCAGATAAATGTCATTTCTTTCAAAGAAACTGAAATTTTTCTAGACGACCTTGGGATAATCAATAAAATTATTCCTGCCCAGCCCAGCTACTCGAAATCAACTCCGTCAAACGAAATTAATTTTGTAATAAATCCTGAGTCTTATTCAAACGACGATTATTCAAAAATGGAGAATATTGCCGCAATTACAAAAAGCGGTACGATGAGGGGAGTTGACATCGGTGTTTTGGAAATCAGACCCGTATCGTACAATCCCGTCAAAAATTCATTAAAAATTCTTACGGACATTGAACTTAATGTGAGTTTTTCTAACTTAAAAGCAGATACTGAAAGAATTAGAGCCGAGAATTACTCTCCTTATTTTGAAAATCAATTTTCTAAATTTATGAACCATAGAACTGTTGATTCGAAAGTTGACTTAACAAGATACCCCATTACTTATTTAATCATAGCTAATGAAGTATTGAATGGTAATACTAAACTTCAGGAATTTATTGATTGGAAAACTCAAAAAGGTTTTAAGGTAATTACCCAATATTTTGCTTCAACAGCCACTACAACTGGAATAGATACATGGGTTGAAAACCAATATCAAAACCTGAGCCCTAAACCTACTTTTCTATTAATCGTAGGAGACCAATCAGGAACCTATATAATACCTACCGAACAAAATCCTCCTCTCGGTTCGACCGGAAATGTCAGCGTATCGGATTTATTGTATAGCGTAATAGGAACAACGGCTAGCGATAACCGGATTCCTTCAATCTATGTAGGAAGATTTTCTGTAAACAATCTGACAGATCTTGATGCTCAGATTGATAAAACAATATGGTATGAGAAAACTCAATTCACATCAGAAGCAGATTTAACATATTTATCTGAAGTTATGGGAGTCGCCGGTGTTGACGGAAGCTATGCCGCGACTCACGGCAACCCTCAGATCAGGTACGGAATGTCTTATTATTTCAATGACAGCTATAGAATTCCTCTGGACGGTTCGGGAGTTCATATTACCGGAATACCTTACTATTATCCTGCCTCGGCAGGTTCGACTGTTGACGCAGAGGTTGTAAGCGAGGTTTCTAACGGTGTCGCATTTTATAACTACACCGCGCATGGATCTAACGGCGGTTTTTCCGACCCTACATTCTCCATCAGCAATGTTGATAATCTTACCAATACCGGAAAATATCCTTTAATTGTCGGTAATTGCTGCCTGACAGGTTCTTTCAGAGACACAGAGTGTTTCGGCGAAGCATGGTTAAATGCTCCGAATAAAGGAGCGATAGGTTTTATCGGCGCTTCAATGTCAACATATTGGGATGAAGATCTTGCAATGGGTATAGGAGAAGTAGTAATAGGTGATATTACGCCTCCATATACTCCGGACGATCAGGGAATGTACGATGGTCTCATGAGAATGGATTACCCGACTCAGGGGGGAATCAGATTTGCGGGATTGCTTGCTGTCGAGGATGAAAACACTACTTATACAAGTTCTTATTGGTCTGC
>JAKLPX010000285.1 GCA_022013635.1 Candidatus Delongbacteria bacterium | reverse complement strand
TTGACCTTTTGATGTTCGGTTATTTTACAAACGGGCACATTTTACTTCAGGATTTTCCCGGTACCGGCAAAACGACTTTGGCTAAGGCTCTGGCAATGTCGGTACATACCGAATTTAAGAGAATACAATTTACTCCAGATCTTCTTCCTTCAGACATTACCGGCGTTAATATTTTCAGCGCTAAAGATAAAGAATTTCATCTTCAGAAAGGTCCTGTATTTACTAATATCCTCCTGGCCGATGAAATCAATAGAACTACTTCGCGAACTCAATCCGCCCTGCTTGAGGCTATGGAAGAAAAACAAGTAACCATTGACGGTGAAATCAATTCTTTGGATGAAGATTTTTTTGTGGTCGCAACTTTGAATCCTGCCGAGTTGCATGGAACCTATCCGCTTCCTGAATCGCAAATTGACAGGTTCGCTTTGAGATTTTCTCTGGGTTATGTCTCAAATGATGAGGAAAAATCATTATTGGATTTGAAAAACCCTTCAAAACCTTTGGAAAATCTGCAACCGTGTGCTACTAAAGAGGAGATTTTTTTGGTCAGAGATTCTTTAGGTGAAATCAGAATCGAAGAAGACATAAAAGATTATATTGTGGAAATTGTTCGAAAAACAAGAGAATATAAAGGAGTTCTTATAGGAGCAAGCCCGAGAGCGTCAATAGCGCTTATGAAACTATCAAAAGTCATGGCGCTGTCGGAAAATTCTGATTTCGTAATACCGGAATATATTCTTAAACTCGCTCCATTCGTATTAAATCATAGGATCATTCTGGATCAGTTTATTGATAACAGCGATTTAAAACAAGAACAAATTATCGAAAATATCCTGAAAGAAACTCCTGTCCCGAGATAATATGTCTGCAGATTTTTTTTACAATACTTATTCGAAATTTTCAAAAAGAGGAAATTCTTTAAGACTGAAAATTACTGCTTTTGGAATTATTGTCTTTTCAGTCTGTATCATAAGCGGATTTGCAGGATTAAATATTTTCGTTTCGGAATTATACAGGATTTCTGCTTTGTCTTTTTCATTGATAATCATTTCCTATTTTTCCAAAATAAAGAAATTCCCCGAAATTACTGCAGGCGTATTTTTCGACAAACAGTTTCATACTGAAGAGCCCTCTAAATACGGTATAAAAATATTTGATCACAGCAATAAGGATTTATTCGATCTGGAAATTATTCCCGTGACCGAAAAGCTCGTTCCGTCAAAAGAGGATTTTATAAATATCAAAGAACCGGAAGAGCAAAATCGAAATTTATGGGACAGACATATTTATTATTTCAGGTGGATTTGGCACATATTGAAACTGCACAAAGCAGATTTTCATTCAATAAGAATTAAGTTAATCAAAGCTGAATCATTTGTTAGTATAGACGGCGATTTTTTGCCGGTTAAAAGAGGAAAAATCAAGTTTGACGGATTTTATGTCGTTAAAAAAGATTTGTTCGGAATATTCACATCATATAAATTTTTTGAAGCTAAAGATAATATTGTGATTTTGCCTAAAAAAACAATAATTGAGACGCGTTTAAAAAAGCAAATATTAACCGATACGGAAAGAAAAAACCGTTCTTCGTCAAATCATCTTTACAAGCACAAAATCGGCGATTTTATAGGCTTGAGGGATTATGTTCCGGGCGATCCTTTTAAAAATATTCATTGGAAAACATGGGCAAAAACGGATAAACCTGCCGTAATAGAAAAAGGGGTTGAAAAAACAAAAGAATATTTGGTTGTTTTGCTTAATTTAACAGAAAAAGAAGACAAGGATTTCAGCAGCAGATTTGAAGATTGCCTTTCCTATTTATTCTCAACGGTAAAATATTTGGAAGAAAACGAATTCGAGATTATTTTCTATCATTTCGACAAAGAAGGAAATATCATTAGGTTTGACGCTGAAAAGGATAAAGGAAACTATGCAAAATTAAATAATATTCTTGCTGAATTGGACTATTACGATTATAAATTAAAAATTGCCTGTGAAAGGGTAACTTCCGTTTTAAATCGCCGAACGAATTCTATGATCTTCGCACCTGAATCCGATCCTGTAATTTTTAAACTCAAATCCAATTTCAACTCAATTCTGCTTCTTTGCGGTGATACTGAGTACAAAAATAGCAGAATTGTAAAAATGCCGAGGATAAATAATACTGTGCGGAAAATAAACTTAACATGAAAGATTTCTTATTTCTAATATCCTTTGCCCTCGTATATTGGGGATACAACACTGACCATCTGCTTTTATCGGTAATTTTCGCCTTTGTGCTTGAAATTCACAGATTCATAAAATTCAGATGGGATTTCACGGAAAAGGATTTTAATTACATTTCGATGATAAGCACGATTATTTCTGCCGGATATATAATTTATTATGTTAATTCTACAAAACAACTTGGAATAATTTCTTCGATACTTCAATTTCTTCCTATAATTCTCTTCCCTCTCAACTTTTTCTATTTATACAGCTCTTCCACGCATGTAAACGCTAAAAGATTATTTCTTCTTTTCGTAGTAAACAAATATTCAGTCGTGCATCCGTATATAAGATATTTCAGGCCTGATTATTTCTACTTTACGACCGTTATTTTGGGAGGAAGCGTAAAAGGAAGTATAAATTCGTTTTACTTTGTTGTTGCTTTACTCATTCCTGTTTTAATCAAATTCAGATCAAGAAATCATTCGATCACGCGGTTTGCTTTTTCTATTGCAAGCGTTCTGCTTCTGTCTTTGATAATGCAGTCAGGCATATATAATTCTTTCTATTTGCTGAGAGATTTCCTTACTGATTTATACATAGAAAAATTTATGCAAAACAAAGACAGAAGCGTTCAAATCGGTAATATAGGCAGTTTGAAAGATAATTTCAGGATTGAAATCAGAACTGAAATTTTTCATGAAATCAGGTTTGGAATTTTGTTAAGAGACAGAATTTTTAACAGCTATTTTAACGGAAATTGGACTGAAATAGATTCAAAGAATTCAGAATTAAAAAACACAATGTTTGAATACGGCTCATTTCCCATAGACTCTGTGAGGATTTATTTCTTCTCAAGAGGAAAAACCGATTACATAAAAATGCCTTTCGGCACATTCGATTTTGCCGGAATTGAGACCGGCAAAGCTAATCTTAATTCTTTGGGAGCTGTATCTGCGAATTATACGCAGTATTTAATTGACTATAAAACTTATATAAGAAAAGATTCGCTTAAAAATTTACTTGGAAATCCTGACGAAAGCGATCTGAAATTTATCAAAAAGGATTCTGTTTATACGGACAATTTAATAGATGCTCTTAATCTGAAAAGTCTTGATGCCGCACAAGTATTTTCAGCATTAAGAAATTATTTTATAAAGAATTACAGGTATTCTCTTGATTACATTGACTGG
>JAKLPX010000284.1 GCA_022013635.1 Candidatus Delongbacteria bacterium | reverse complement strand
TAAACTTTATTGCCTTCCATTCTGATATAAGAACGCTTATCAACACCGTTCTCATCAAACAATATTTCCTGATCGGTAACTTTTTTATTAACTCTTGTTCCGCCGCCATAAGACCATAGAAGCTCTGCAAGTTCTCCGTTACTTTTGATATATGAGCCCATTATTCCGCTTGTTCCGTCTGAAGGCTGTACTACCGCGGCTCCCGCGCCGTCACCGAATAGAACAGCCGTTCCTCTGTCTGTCATATCCGTCAAAGCCGTTAAGAATTCAGTGCCGACAACAAGTATGTTTTTAAATTTTCCGGAACTTATCATTCCTTCTGCTATAGTCATTGCGTAAATCCAACCGGTGCATGCTGCAGAAATATCAAATGCTGCGGCATTTATTGCGCCGATGTTTTTTTGGACAAATATTGCGGTCGAAGGAAAGTGCATATCGGGAGTGATAGTTCCAATAATTATACAATCTATGTCTAAGGCGGTAACACAGGCATCTTCCATGGCTCTTTTACATGCCTCAGTAGCCATATCCGAAGTAGAAAGTCCGCTGTCTCCGATAACCCTTCTTTCTTTTATTCCGACTCTCTGCGTAATCCATTCGTCGGTTGTATCCAATATTTTTTCAAAATCCTGATTGGTAATTATTTTTTCGGGTGAAAAATGACCAGTACCGGCTATTTTCATAATAATTTTTTTCTTCATCAAATCACCTTTGATAGTTTATAAATTACAGCGTATTTTACGCACAACTCCAAGGCCGATTTAACAGCTTTGGAAGAAGATTTGCCATGACCTATCACCACTTTGCCGTTTATCCCCAATAAAGGGGCGCCGCCGATGGTTTCATAGCAAAAATCCTCTAATAAAAAATTTAAGTAATTATCTTTAATATTACAATCTTTTAAATCTTTAAATTCATTGATTAATTCGTTGAATGACTCCAAAAGTTTTAATACGATATTGCCGGTTAAGCCGTCTGTTATGACTATATCAGCATCGGTAAAAATCAATTCGTCGCCTTCAATGTTACCGTCGAAATTATAAGAACTATCTTTAAGAAGTTGAAATAACTTTTTATGTTCGTTTGTTCCTTTCCACGCTTCGCTACCGATATTAAGAAGCTTTATTTTCGGATTGGGTTTAAAAAAAAGTTTTCTATAGATTTCAACGACTTCAGGCAGAATGCTGAAATAAAGTTCGGCGTTAAAATTATGATTTCCCAAAGCTCCGACATCAAATAATGCCAGTGGATTTCTATTGTAAAGCGGAATTAATGACATTAAAGAAGGGTTGATCTTTTGATCCTTAAGTCCTAAAATATCAATTGCGTTTAAAATAACTGCACCTGAATTTCCGCATGAAAGAGCGCAGTCGGCTCTATTTTCCTTCAAAAGTTTCAGAGCGCCCGAAATTGTATTATCAGGTTTATCTTTTTTTGATTGTATAGGCGTCTCTTTCATTCCTACCGAATGGGTAAAATATTCAATTGAGATTTTTTTTGATTTTATTTCGGAGAGCATTTGAGGATACAGCGATTCTTTCGTTACGCAGAAAATGAGTTTAATTTTGGGATTGACTGCAGAAAATTCCAAAGAACCTTTTAGAATTTCTTCCGGTGATTTGTCCCCGCCATTTAAATCAATTGCAATTCTCATATACACTATCTGAAAAATTTTCTAATAAAAAAGCCGCAGCGCCCCAAAAAACTGATTATTTAGGGAATTGCGGCTCAATTCAACTACTGGGCTTTTACGGCTATCACAGCTTTTCCTTTGTAATATCCGCAAGTCGGACATACTCTGTGAGACAGCTTCGGAGCCGAACAATTTGGACATTTGGAAGTGCTTTTAGCTTCCAATTTCCAGTGATTCTTCCTCGACTTAGCTCTTGCTTTCGAGGTTTTCCTCTTTGGTACCGGCATTAAATTTCTCCATGTTTATTAATACAAACCGTTCAAGGTTTGAAGAACGATTATTTATTTTTCTTTAATATTTCCGTAAGTTTTTCCCATCTTGGATCAATATGCTCCTCATTTGAGCAAGCGCATTGCTTTTCGTTAAGATTAACTCCGCATTTGTGACATAATCCTTTACAGTCGTCTCTGCACAAATACCTCAGAGGCTGCGCAAGAATAAGTGATTCTGCGAAATATTCGTCAAAAACAAGATTCCCGTCATTCTTGTCAGGACAGACAATTTCAATGTCGTCCGAATTCTGACTTGACATCTCACCGATATGGAAGAAATAATCTATGTTAATGATCTGTCTGGTTTTATAATCTTCTGCACATCTGTCGCACACAGCAGAAAACTCAACCGAATTAGAACCCTGAATGTGGAGATAATTTCCGTTCTTTTGAATGTTCAGACTGAGATTGTCAGCATTCAAAATTATAAAATCATCCGACTTCAAGCCCGTTATCTCATCGGTATAAAAGATAAGGTTATTATCGCCTTCCTTCAATTTTTCTATTTTAATATTCATCGTTGCTGCCGTTCATTTTCAGAGGGTTAAATATAATCTCTCTACAACCAAATGTCAAGATTGAAAGATGCAACTTCTGTCTGCGATATAGCTTTCAAGCGCAAATTTAACTGCAGTTGCAAGATTTGATTCTGCTTTTGACAGAATGGAATCATCGGGGGTTTCATTTAGTGTTCTGTTTACGATAACTGCCGAAATGCATCCGGCTTTCAACCCGAAGGCGTTTGCTATGGTGTAAAGCGCAGAGGATTCCATTTCAAAATTCAGAACATTCAATTTCTGCCACTCTTTTAAACTCCCCTGAAAATCTCTGATAACATATTTTGAAAAAGTATCATACCTTTCCTGACCGGGATAAAAAGTGTCCGAAGAAGCCGTAATTCCTTTATAATAATCAGTATTTGCCTTTTTTGCGCCGTATATTAATGAATT
>JAKLPX010000283.1 GCA_022013635.1 Candidatus Delongbacteria bacterium | reverse complement strand
CCTGCTTCACTTACAAGCAAATATTTGCAGTCAAGTTTATTCTCTTTGATCATATTTGCGACTATAGCCTCAGTTTCCCTGCTTGCAGTCCCGTTCCCGATAGCTATTACCGTTACTTTATACTGACTGATCGCGGATAAAATAATCTCAACCGCATCAGCCGCTCTCCTCTGCGGTGGATGAGGATATATCGTATTTCCGTATAGATATTGCCCTGTGGAATCTATTACTGCGATCTTGCAGCCGGATACAAAACCCGGATCAATTCCCATGATCACTTTGTCGGTTAACGGTGGCTGAAGTAGAAGCTGGCGGAGATTGGATGCAAATATTTCAGCAGCGTGCAGTTCAGCCTTCTCTGTCAGCTCATTTCTGACTTCTCTTTCGAGTGACGGGAGTAACAACCTTTTCCAACTGTCCTTTATAATATCTTCGATTATATCATTAAAAAACGACCTATCAGTTCGGAAAAAAATTCTTTTAATTGAATTGTGCATATAGTCACTGTCATGATCGAGACTGATTTTCAAAATGTCTGTATCTTCTCCCCTGTTCAAGGCTAATATTTGATAAGGTTTTATATATTTGACTGAAATTTTAAAATCATGATATATCTGATACACATCTTTAGCTTTTTTATCGGACTGTTGGGAATAATTACTACTTTTCGGTGCTGCATTTTCCTCTTCCTCAGATATGATTTTTTTAACTTTTTCTTTAGCTTTTATAGATACAACTGAACTTTTATTCCGCAGATATTCTCTGCAAAATCTTCGAACAACAGCATGCTCCGAAATCATTTCAGCTAAAATATCCATTGCTCCGTTTAGTGCAGAATCAATATCATTAACTCCCATTTCAGTATTCACATAGGTAGAGCATACGAAATTGAAATCACCAGAAAAATTCGGATTATTTAAAATGAATAATGCTAAAGGCTCAAGACCCTTCTCCTTAGCTACAGAAGCCCGCGTTTTCCTTTTCGGTTTGTAAGGCAGATAAATATCTTCAAGCTCTGTAAGTGAGAGACAAGCTTCAATCTTACCTGATAATTCAGGAGTCATTTTCCCAAGTTCAGTGATAGTCTTAATAACAGTAATTTTACGCTCGTTAAGGGATTTCAAATATCCCGCCCGTTCATCAATAAGTCTCAATTGATTTTCATCAAGTCCGCCTGTCATCTCCTTTCTATAACGGGCAATGAACGGTATCGTTGCGCCTTCTGAAAATAAACTTAGAACGGTAGAAACAGAATTCTCTGACCAGTTATTTTCTTTTGCGATTATATTGATAATATTGTTCATATCTCTCCTTAATTTAAGTTGGGAAGATACGAATTGAGATTGGAATTATCTAATAACTTTTTCGATTAAGGATAAGTTAATTCATCCCATAATGAGTATTCCGTTTCATCTTCAGACCTTATGAAAACTTTAAAATGAACATTTTCTCCGAATTCAGTAAAATAATATTTATAATCGTATTCACAAATACAGTTAGCTATCGGTGGGCAGTCATCTGAAATGAAAATGTTTACCGAATCATTATCAATAACGGTTGAATCTGTCAGGCAGGCTGCGCAATTTCGTACTACCGACAGGTTCAGAACCAGAGTACCATTCAAGAGTTCGTAATAAATAGTATCTTTGGGCATATCGTCCCCTTTCTCTTTATTTTTGAGGAAACATCCAAGATACTCGGTTTTCTGAAGTTCAGGTGTCCCGTAGTATCCTGCATCATTATTATTATTTTCGTCTGAACAACTATAGATTAAAATTAATGCAATTCCGATGATCACAAGAATTGATGAAATCTTTTTCATAATTACCCCTGTCTTTAACTTTTCATATTTCAAATAAACCGTTAAATTTCATTAATGTTCCAAATCTTGAAAACTCAAATCACTCCTTAAACTCCATCCCGACCTGATGCATCAGAAATGCCATTTTGTCGGCACTCTGTCCGGCTATGATCGAAAGCTGTGTGCCACCGCCGTGTCCTGACGACTGCTGGATTTGAATTAAAATTGCGTTATTGGAATTATTTCCATAACTTTAAGCACAGGAGCTTCATTCCCGCCTTTTGAAATGCCGTAAGCTATATATTTACCGTCTCTTGATGCCTGAAAATAAGCCAGAGTCTCATCTTCAGGCCATTTATTCGGATTAAGAAGTTCCTTTTCAGGAGAATTCTCATCTTTTCTTGTAAACAGTACCCATTTCTCGTCATCAGCTTTTTTCTTGTATTGGAGTATCCTTTCACCGTTTAAGACTTTCTCCGGGATATTTACTTCATCAACTTTCATAAACTCCAGCAGTCTGTCCTTAAGTTTATTTCTGAAAGGGATCTGTGAAATATATTTATCCGTAAATTCATTCTGAGCTTCATCCACGCAAGAACTTCGGGATCTTTATTATCTTCCATCCATCTGTAATCATCTTTGATCTCAACCCCGTGAATATTTTCAACAACTTGGCACTTCTTCGTTTCAGGATAATCGAATTTCATTACTTTCTCCATTTGTATATAGAATTTATCACTTAACTTTCTTTACTCTTTCGATATGCCAGTAAAGCATATAAGGCATAGGAATTATCTCGTCACCGTTGAAGCCGTATTTCTGTAATTCCTCTTTAAGTACAAAGCCATGTTTTTCTGAGCTTACTCCGACGGTGAAATATCCGTGAAGATAGAACAGATCTATCAGATCGCTGAAAATATCATCTCCGTAAATTACATCGTGCATGATATTGTAATCAAGTGCTTTTCCATTCAGTGAAACATGAGCCTGCCATTCCTCTGAGTCCAGAAATGCCTGAATATAAGCCGGCATAATGTCTGGATACTCGAGCGGATAACCGATATCAACGCTTGAAGGTTTTATGTCAATAGTCTTCCCTGCAATATCCCAGAGTGTGTCTATGTAGCAGACTTCTTCCGATAATGCTTTAGGCTTGAAGCTGACGGAATAGTGAATATATGTATAAACACTGTCCTCTAAATTTCTTCTGAAGTTCAGGATCCGATAAGAATCTCCTTCTGTGTATTTCAGGAAATAGTCATTGTCTGTTTGAGAGATAGTAATATCTCTGCTGAACGAAAATGCGATAAACATAATAATGGCTAATGATATAATTTTCTTCATTTTTTTAACCTTTTGTAATTTATTCTTTTACAAATTCATACATAACAGAATCGCAGATAGGTTCATATCCTATTTTCATGTATATCGAGTTTGATGTCGGATTTGCTAGATCGGT
>JAKLPX010000282.1 GCA_022013635.1 Candidatus Delongbacteria bacterium | reverse complement strand
AAATTCAATTCCTGTAATTAAAGAAGTGACCGGACTTGCAAGTTTAGATATTTTTGAATCGGGTTTTGACACAAAAAATATTCAAACGAATGTTACCGACAGTAATAATCTTATCATTCCGTACGACGAACAGGATCTCAAATTCCAACTTTATAACAGCACAGGTGTTTTACTTAAGGAAAATACATACACAAGACCAAATGTAAATCAGGACTTTGTTTTCAATATTGATTCTACTTATGCAGCCGGAATTTCATTTGCAAGAAATTACAGAATGAGATTAACGACCACAGATCTCTACGATGCATCAGCAACAATAGATTTCACAAATATTACTATAAGAAATGAACCGCCGTCTCTATACAATTTACAATTTCAGGACACAATATTTGTTCCAATTGAAGATCCTGTTTATTTTAGCGTAGAAGTAAATGTAAACGACCCCCAGGGACATTTGTCATATCAGGATATTGATGAAGTACTTATTACAACTGTGTCTTCAAGATCTATGAGGGATGATGGCAGTGAATTTCCAAATAGTAATAACGAATATAGTAGCGACTTAGTAAAAAATAACGGAGTTTATACAATAGAATATGAAGTAAGAAATTCATATTTACCTCCGGATGAATCTATAGTAGTTTTACCATTTTCTATCCAGGCGAAGGACAAAGCTGGTAATATGAGCCCTGTAATTTCAGGTCAATTTATATTCGTAAAAAATTCAAAAAACAGTATAAAACGGAGAAATGATGAAAATTCATTTAACTATATCAATCCTTTTGATCATTTATAATCTGACAGCAGGAATAATTGTCCCTTCAAGTCCGTATTTATCAAAAGGGGAGAGCAAAGGCTGGACAGAACAGGACAGACCTGAGGGTAATTTCATTCTTGATATAATTAAAAAAAACAGTGCAGGTGAAGATTCAGCAGTCTTTATCGCAACCGGTGACGGATTCTCAATGGGTTATAGCACTCTCCGACCAATAGAAAAATTAAAATGGAGAAATTCAGTTGTCGGTTATGGCGGATCAAGTGCCATTGCGATAGATAAAGATAATAATATATGGATGACAACTGCAGCTGATTCGTTTATCACTGACGAAAATATTTTTTTACCGACAGGTTCAGGTGTTCATATGTCTCCGGATTCTGGAAGGACATGGGTTCATTTTCCTCAACCGGGAATAACTCCGATTCAGGGACTGACTTACGATATGACCTGTGATTCTTTAGGCGGTATTTGGATGGCGTGTTTCGGGCAGTCAATCCAGAAATCTGACGATATGGGGCAGACATGGAGAACTTTAACCTGTGACCAGAAAGAATGGGATCCCTTCAATATTATGAATCAGAGGATGTTCGCAATACACATTACAGACAGAGACAAGCTTTGGGTAGGCACTGCGGAAGGGATCAATTTATGTAAATCTTACTCACAACCTGATTCTGTCAGAGTTTGGACACAATTCACTTATTCTAATGGTTTAACCGGAAATTTTGTTACTTCAATAGCCTCAAATTTCAATACACTGGAGAATAAAGAATATGTTTTTGCGGCCTCATGGCTGGCAGAATCTTCGGCTGAAGTCAACGGTATATCTTACACCAATAACGATGGACAAACATGGAATAAATGTCTTATCGGAGAAAAAATTTATTCTTTCGGATTTCACAATAATGATGTTTTTGCCTGCGGCGAGAACGGTTTGTGGAAATCAGCCGATAGCGGAAATTATTGGGAGAAGTATGTGATCAACGCATGGTCAGAGAATAAAAAAGGCTATGTAAAGATCGACAAAGTATATTCGTTCCTGTATAAGAATGATAATCAGGAAGGAAAGATGTTCGTCGGAACCGGTGTAGGGCTGGTCGTCAGTGAAGACGACGGGAATACCTGGTTTATGATTGAAGCTTATAAACCCGCTTCAGATTCATCAAATGATACTTACGCATATCCAAATCCGTTTTCACCGGTCAAGTTCGGTGAGGCAAAATTTCAGTTCAGGTTAAAAGAAAGTTCTAAAGTAAATTGTTTGGTTTACAATTTTGCCATGGAAAAAGTAAGAACACTAACATCTTCAAAATCATTCGATCAGGGCGAGCACTATATTTCATGGGATGGAAAGGATGACAATGGTAAAACCGCTGCAAATGGAGTGTATTTCTATATAATATCTTCCGGTGATGGCGATGTCTGGAATAAAATCATAATATTTGAATAAAAAACGGCGAAGACCTATGAAAAAAATTCTTTTAATATTGTTGGTAGTAATCACAAACGCTGTTTTAGCTATGGAAACTGCAGGTATGGCCGGTGCTTTTTTAAGATACGGACTTGATGCAAGATCGGAAAGCTTGGGAAGGGCAATGACAGCGGACAGAAAATCGGCTTTTTCAATATTTTTCAATCCTTCTGCGGCTTCGGCAGTTTCTGAAAAACAGATACTTACAGGCATGAAAATATTATCTATGGACAGGAATTTCGCATATCTGACTTATGTTCATCCGATGAGAGAGAATGCTACGATAAGCGTAGGGATTTTATACTCAGGTACGAGTGATATCGAAGGCCGTGACAAAGACGGGGATCAGTTCGCGACTTATTCATATAATGAGAATATGTTCTATCTGAATTTCGGACTTAAACCTAAAGAATTTCTTTCTATCGGGGTAAGCACGAAAATATTATGGGCAAGGTATCCTGAATTTGATGCAAACAGCGAAACAGTGAATTCTTTGACTTTTGCCTTCGATGCAGGGTGTAATTTTTTCATTCCGGCATATCAGGATATCGTTTTCGGTTTTGTTGCGCGAAATGTTAAAGGCAAGAATTCCTGGGACAGCAGTACGGTATGGACAGACGGAACAGCTACGACAGATTATTATCCGGAAACATTCTCTCTCGGAGTTTCATGGAATCCTGAATTTAATAAAGATATCAATTTTTACGGAGATATAAATTCAAATAAATTTAAAGATTACGGTTACGGATTCGGCATGGAATGGTCAAATAAGTTTGAGGATAAAGACAGCGCAATTGCTTTAAGGATGGGTACTATTT
>JAKLPX010000281.1 GCA_022013635.1 Candidatus Delongbacteria bacterium | reverse complement strand
GCTTTATTTATAATGGTTAATAATATTATTAACAGAATTAATGATCCTGCAAAAAAAATCGCTATGAAAGAAAAACTATCATATTTTCTCGAAGTAAAGGAAATATTTGAAATAAATGATCAGAAAAAAGCTTGGGAGCATTTAGAGAACAAGCAGGAAATTTTGACAAAACCAACAGATATAAGTTATGAAGATTTAAGGAAGGTATTGTGGGGTGTATATGAGTTGATGAGAGATGCGTACTATGATATAGACGAAAATGTTCTATTTGAGCTTGAAGAGAAAGCAGAAGGAAATGTAAAAGATTATTATTCGATGATGCTTATGACGGTGCTTAAATCTTATGGGATTCATGGAAAAGAAAGAAAGCTTACAGAATCAAAATTCGAACAATATAAAAATGTCATAGAAAATTTTGCAAAAAGAACAAAAGACTCGAAAATGAAAACGGCTTGCGAGAATGCTTTGAAAATTGCAAAAAACAGTACGAAATGATATTCAGCAATAAATACTCTTAATTTGAGGCGGAAAAAACCGCCTCTTTCTTTTGCTCTAAATTGCCACATATATATTGCCACATAGGGATCTAGAATAAAAAATTAATGGAGGCTAACGGTCATGGAAAAAAGCTAACTAGATAAAACATCACTCGGGTCAAGTCATTTTTCCAATGTTGTGCTCAGTTCACGGCCTACACTTTTTCCACTATCCACACAAGCCAACCAGGATATTTTGCAGGATCAAATCCATAATTACCATAAACATCTATAATTCTAAATCCGGTCAGCTCAAGTAAATTGATCATTTCATATTTAAATGACATTCTTATTTTCAATGGTCTCACCCTCGAATTAATTATCTCACCATTCTGATATTCCTCAAATTTCCATTGGCCAGTCATAATCTGTGTTTCAGGATCGTATGCGTTTGAATTATAGATTTTTTCTATGTTTCCTTTACAATTACTATATTCAACCCGTAATGAATAGTCTTCTATATCACTTTTCATACTCCGCGAGAGCACTTCATGATGAGGATAAAATGTATTCAGTGAAAGTATGCCCTTCGGTAATAAGTGATCATGTATGTTTTTCAAACTATTCTTTTGATCTTCATTTGTTAACAAGTGCATAAAACCCGCGCGAGCTATAAATGCAAAAGAAAAATTTTGCTTTAACTTAAAATCACACATATTTGAACACACAGAATTAATCTTTATGTTTTCGCTTTTAGCTTTCTCATTTAATTTATTGATCATCGGCTGAGAAATATCTATCGCTGTCACAGAAAAATTATTTTTTGCCAATGGAATCGCTGTAAGTCCTGTGCCACAAGCAATATCTAATATATCACCATGCCCATATTTTTTTGCTAATTCGAGATGGAAATTAATTGTAGCTGAATCGCCCAATTTTGAATTATTGCCGAACATGCTATTCGTGTATAAGTCATAGTTTTCTGCAATATCGTCGTAATCGTGTAAATCCATTCTACCTCCATTTTTTTAATAGGCCGTGAATTGTGCACAACGGTCATGGAAAAAAGCCCACAAGATAATATAACACGGTCAGGTCATTTTTCTAATGTTAGGGGTCTGTAGCAATTAGTTACTATTTCTATTGAGTCATTTATAATTTTGCACTCCAGATATTTACGCTTTTTTCTCCACATTCTGCTTCTCAGCTCTTATAACTTTATTGGCACATAATTAATCTTCTCTAGTCATATTCTCTGAACTTTCAAATATTCTTTTACAGTATCATTTTATAATAACTCTCTTAAAACTCTCTTAAAACTCTCTTAAAACACTCTTAAAACACTCTTAAATTATTTTTCATATTATATCAATTTTAGCTACAAACTCACTTAAAATTCGCTTTAAACTCTCTTAAATTATTTCCCAAGTACCGTAACAGACAGATTTAATTTCATCTTCCTTTCTCAAAGCCGTAAGCAGATTTCCTACTTTACTTTTCTTTTGTGAATCTGAAAGGATATCAGATAATTTAGGAATTATCAACTTGTCAATCTCTTTTCTCTTAGCCTTACCGAATTTCTTCAGATATTCAACGATCATATTTTTGAAATGGACATCGTCAAAGCTCTTATTTTTGATATACTCTGTTTTTAAAACCGTATCGTCTAAATGTTCAATAACTTTTTGTGAAAGGTAAATATTCGGTTTTCTTCCTTCAATAAATTTCATTTTCTTTAAATACTTGTATTCTGAATCAGAAATCACCTTCTTCTTCTGCACTCTGTCTAATAATATAATATCGGTAATTGAAAGATCAGGATGGTTTGTCAAAATATTTACAAACTCAGAATCAAGAATTTTACCGGTCAAAGTCATTTTGGTTTTATTGTCGGCAAACTCATAATCAGGCAGAGGGAAATAACGCTTGATCTGATTTGCAAACATCTTTTTGATTCCTCCGCCTCTTGTATCTACCAATCCAAGCTGGAACATGGCATTAGCTAAGAAACGATTTCGGTAAATTTCTTCAGGAGCATCCTGAAGAACTACTTTTTCTACACTACCGGGAATAAAAACTCCGTTATTTGAAAACACAAGTCTTTCATCTTCAAACTCGACGACATTTATATATCCTGCTTTGCTGTAGTCGTTGTGGGCAACACTATTGTTTAGAGCTTCCCTGATATTAAAAGGTTCATATTGAAGAACTTCATTTGGGAACAAAGTACCTTCGGGGAGATAACGGTATTTCAGATTTCTTATTTTTTCATAAACTCTGTCAACGGCTAATATAAAAGGTGGTGGAAAAATATCGTAATCCTTTTCTCTATTATCGCCAGTCTTCAATATCCATCTTATTTTTGCTATAGACGGGATCAGAAAATGTTCAGATTCACTTTTACCCAACAATATTATT
>JAKLPX010000023.1 GCA_022013635.1 Candidatus Delongbacteria bacterium | reverse complement strand
TCCGACTTAGGTTCGTCTGCGGATATAAACCATAGATATTTAAGTCTGACAGGCGTAGCTTTTAAATTAAGCGATATTGAAACACATGTTCATAGTGAACTTGAGCAATTAAAAAATGATTTTTTCGGATCTCATCCTGACGAACCTATTATACTGCATCGTAAAGAGCTGATCAACAGAAGGCCTCCCTTTTCAGCTCTTATTGATCCTGATACCGTGAGTATTTTCAATACAAGGTTGGTTGAGTTGTTAAGAAACTGGGATTATTCTGTTATTACTGTTACGATCGATAAATATGATCATAATATTCAATATACAACATGGAAATATGACCCCTATCACTATTGTCTTAAAGTGATGATGGAAAGATTTGTGCTTTATTTAAAATCTTTATCCGATGCTGTCGGTGATATTATGATCGAATCGAGAGGCGGCAAAGAAGATATGAGATTAAAGAAATCTTTCGGTACGGTCTGGGAAGACGGAAGTGATTTTATAAGCAAAGATGTGTTACATAATTTCTTGACAAGCAAAGAATTAAAGGTAAAGCCAAAAACAGCAAATATAACAGGATTACAAATAGCGGATCTGCTGGCTCATCCGGCTTTTAAATCTTCTTTATGCAGGCATAATCACGTAGCCCTTCCTAACAATTTTGGGGGGAGGATTGCTAAAATACTTGAAGACTGTAAATTTTATAGAAGTAAAACGGGTACGATTGAAGGTTATGGCAGAAAATGGCTACCTTAAATAAAAAAACCCCTAAGAAAGGGGCAATGGCACTGCCATCCACCTCCGCATAAGCGGATTAAATGTAAGTTATGCAAAAAAGAATCATTTGTCAATAAATTTGTTTTATCAGGTATGTTTCTTTTCCACGGGCCAGAACTTGTGGTTTTTATCTAAGAATATAATATAGAAAACATTGTCAATGATATGCCCGGCTACTCTGACTTTTTGTCCTGTGAGTTTTTTGAGTATGCCCCATCTTAATTCTTTGTCCTTGAGTTTGGCCGGAATTTTATAGCCTTCTGCATCAGGGAATTCGCCGTATTCGGTTATCATTTCTCTGTTTTTTGCTTCCTGCATTTTAAGTTCACAATGATACGGGAGCCTATCAAGAAATTCAATCAGGATTCCTTCTACTTGCCAATCTTGGAAATCTTGAGGCTGTTTTCTGGGTTGCGTCCCGTCGTAATCTTTAAAGCTGATAACGATCTTATCTTTATCAATGGTCGGAATCCGTTCTTCCCTGATAGACGATTTTCTTGTAAAAGTGTCTGAATGCCTGTGTCTTTTATTTACCATAGATAATCTCTAACAATTCGTCTTTGTTTCCGAAGACTGGCACTGCGCCGTATTTGCCGTTCAGGTAATCTTTTGCGAAAGAAGCGTCTTTTCTGGCGTAATATTCTTTATATTCGTCCAGTGAGTATAGTTGCGTTGAGTTATACTTGTCTTTTTCTGTAAACCAGATTTGATCGCGCCTGAAGATCTCCTTTTTTAAAAGCGATGTGTCGTGAGATGTAAAAATAAGCTGTGCTTTGCTATTGTTTTTATTTGAAAAGAATTCTATTATGAGCGTGGTGAGTAGCGGGTGGAAGCGGGAATCAAGCTCATCTACGATGATCGTTCTTCCGGAATGTATTGCTTCATAAAGAGGTCCAAGGAAATAAAATAGTTTTTGCGTACCGGCGGATTCAAACTGCATCGGGAATTCGATCTCGCCAGCGGGCTTAGAATCGCTACCTAAAAAAATATGTGAAAAAAAGACCTGCTTTTTTATAGTGAATTTTGGTTTTTCAAGGTATTTACTAAGTGATTCTGATACTCTGTCATTCTTTTCGTTAAGTCTGTTTTTTGATATCAATGATTCTTTTTCTTTCAGTTTTACATTGCTTATATCGAATTGAGACAGAATTTTCAGAGACCAGTTTCTGAAATCAGAGTTTACATCAAAGAGATTGATTGTGAAATTTCTGTAATGTAAATCCATTATGCCTGAAATCACATAGAAATTCTCGAACCAGTTGATTACTACGGATGAAATTGTCCCGTCAAATTGCTTGAGAACCGAAAGAAAAAGACTTTCCGATCTTGTTTTTTTTACTATATTTTCCGGGCTGATAAAGTCAGTTGCTTCTTTGAATGATCTTTTGTTGTATTCGATCGATTGTCCTTCTCGCTCGAACAACATAGTTTCTCTGTTTTCCTTTGACCTGTATAACCATTCGGACTTTACGACATCAGCATTAGCTTCAAATCCGTATCTGTACCTTATATTGTTTTCTATGAAGATGATCTCAAAAAATGAAGGTTTCTCTAAAGTTGAAGCACTCAAAAAGAATGGAGTTGTTGCGATGTTCCTTTCTCCTAAAAAATAGGAAGGAGAGCTAACGGAATATATAACAAAAGTTCGCATAAAATCAAAAGATTTTACAAGGTTGCTTTTTCCGCTGCTGTTGGCACCATAGACTGCTGCAGTTTTAAGAAGCCTAAATTTTGAATCTGGTTTCGGTTCAAAAGAACAAATCTCAGAAAGGTTGTTGTCAGATTCCGATTTAACCATACTGAAAGTAGCTTTATCTTTAAAAGAAAGGTAATTCCCTACAGTAAATTCTATTAGCATTTTATCCTCCGCGAATTAGCTTGTTAAATGTAAATATAATTTGCAGAAAAGTCAAGAAAATAACAAAAGATGACGAAAATAAAGAATAAGTGTTAGGCGAACTGCCGAATACATAAGATGTAAGTACTGTTAAAACGAATACAGATTATACCTGACGCACTGATCAAAAGTCTTGGATCTTAATCAGGTGAGTCTGAATGCGTCGGTATATAAAATTTTATTCTGCTGAACCGTGTTGTGTATAAGCTCAAAGAACCGTTTGCTTATTCGATAAGGGACAGTATTGTAAAAATTTCCGCCTGTGCCAGCAGGAGTGTTTGTTTCTTTGGAGATATGCGCTTCGTAGAAAGCGAAAAATTCTTCACGGGTAATTTTGCCGAGATCATATAACCTTCGTGCTATTACGATCTGACTTACTTTGAAAGCTCTTGCAAGACTTTCATAATTTTTACCGTAAGTTTTAAATTTCTCGGTCAGCTTTGCTGCCGGCACCAGAAATTCCGCAGCGGTTCTGTCGCAGAATAATTCTGCCGGATCGGATGCCGGAGTGAGTTGGCGCAGGTCAAAAGATGCACTTTTACCGATAAGGATGTGAGTGATTTCGTGGATTATTGTAAAAATCTTTGCGGAAACCACATCTCTGTTATTTACGAAAATAAAAGGTGCGAAGTCATCATAAAGAACAAAGCCTCTGAATTCATCAACGCTCAGCTTTCTGTGCGTATTATTGTTTACAACACCGTTGACTGCAACGAATATTCCGGCAGCTTCAGCTTTGCTGATAATAGTAGTGAATGCTTCTGTCCATGTAGGCATCTCTTCTGCCCAGTCGCCGGTCAGGCCGAGTATGTTTTTTACCGACTCCACTGCGGATTCTACGGAGTCGTTGATATTAAGGCTATTTGCGAAAGTCAGCTTATCATCTCTGAGTTCTCTTAAAATCTCGCTTGCCCAAGTTTGTCTTTCTTTTATTGTACCTACAGTATCAACTAATTCAGAAGAAGGATTGAAAGTTCTTTGTCCGTTTGTTCTGAAATGCGGGAGGCTGTATTCTTTTTGCGGTATGTTCTCAAGGAAAAAATAACCGAAAGGGATATTAAATTTATCAGCAATATCGGCAAGCTGTTTCATAGTCGGATTTTCTTTTGCGATGAGCCATTGATCTATTTTAGGATAAGTATTCTGCAGATCCATAGCTCTGTCGTGATTGTTTTCAAGCAGTCCGACCAAAACATTTCTGTTGAAATCTATTTTTAAAGAAACTCTTTCCATTCCATTTTCTCGGTTTTTTTCATTTCTTTAGAAATTTAATAAATTTATAGATAATGTCAAAGGGAATAAAAACAAGAGAATAATGAATAAAAATACATGAGTATCACTATTTGACACTCATCTTTTTTTATATTGTTAGAAAAATGAGGGATGAGATATGAGAAGTACCGATAACGATTTCATAAAATATAAGATAAAAAGATATAAATTTTTCTTTTGGAAAATATCTTGATTTTAAGATGTAAATAAGTTAGTTTTATTAAGATTTTGGAAGGGTGAATTTATGGATTAAAGATTAGAATTACAGAGTGAAGATCAATTTGAGAATATGGTTAATACGATATGTCAAACAATATTAGGAACCGGTGTTGTTTCATTTGCTAAAGGAAAAGATGGCGGTAAGGACGGAAGATTTATAGGAACTGCACAACATTTTCCGTCAAGTAACGCACCTTGGAGTGGTAAGTTTATAATACAATCAAAGCACACTTCAACTCCAACAGCTTCTTGTTCTGATTCAGATTTTAATACTATCGTAAAAGATGAAATAAAAAAAATACAAGCTTTGATTGAAAAAGATGAAGTCGATAATTACTTGCTGTTTACAAACCGTAAATACACAGGGGTTGTTGGAGATGAGATCAGAAACAGAATTATTTGTGAAACTGGTTTGCAAAATGTAGCGATTATAGGGAATGAGACGATAAATAATCAATATCTTAATTCGCATAAAAATATTGTCAGGCAATATGGGTTAAATCAGCTACATATTCCGTTTGATTTTTCAGATGATGAAATAAAGAAAATAATTCTGGTGTTTAAATATCAATTACCTGTTATAAGTGACGAAATAAAAGCGGCTGTGAATAAATTAAAGTATGACTACTCACACATAGAGAAAGATTTAAAGAATCAGAAAAACAAGCTTTCTGTATCATATTATCAAGACGAAATACTCTCGAAATCTCTTATGGAATTTCAGAAAATTGAAGCCTTTTTGAATAATCCGATTAACTCAGAGTTAAAAGATTATTATTTCGATAC
>JAKLPX010000280.1 GCA_022013635.1 Candidatus Delongbacteria bacterium | reverse complement strand
CATATCCTTTATAACAAGTGAAACCGTATATGAGCCTTTTTTCATATCGAATTTTAAATTATGGTTATCATACGAACGGTTCGATTGAGTTTCTTTATATTCTTTTGTGACGATATTGTTTGTTACCGATTTTTGATACAGCGGTATTCCGTCGGTGTCGTCTCCCGTAAAAACTGCCGCTGAAAACGAATATGATGCGAAAAATACGGAATCTCTTTTTTGAAATTGCAGTCTTTCGTTGGAAATATCAGCGTGAATGTTCAAAATAAAATTATCGCCGCTTTCAGTTAAAGTTCTGAATATATTATACCTGAAAACAGGCAGACCTTTTATTGCCGTTTCGTCGAATACATTTGAATTCCCGTCGTAAGAATAAACCGGCGGCAAAAAAAATGATGCGAAAATCAGCAGGATCAATAATATTTTATTCAAGTATCATATCCTTGTATTTTTTTACCAAATTTAACGCTGCTTCTCTGGTTTTAGCTTCTGCAAAAATCCTTACGATCGGCTCTGTGTTCGATTTTCTCAATTGAACCCAATCTTCGATTCCGTTTATCTTTATTCCGTCGGTCAGATCAATGCTTTCTTTTTCCGTATTTTCGATTATAATATTTGCTTTCGCATCGAAATTGATTCCTTCTACGGAAACTTTATCTTTGACGATCTGATATGCCGGTAATTCCGCAAAAATTTCTGAAACGAATTTTTCTTTTTCCGTCAGATACTGAAGTATTATTGCGGCTCCGATCAGCGCGTCCCTTCCGGGATGAATTTCAGGCAGAATAACGCCGCCGTTACCCTCTCCGCCTATTGTTAAACCTTTTTCGAGCATAACTGTCGAAACATTAATCTCTCCGACTTTTGTCCTGAAAGTATTGCATCCGTATTTTCTCGCAATATCCTCGGTTGCTCTTGAAGTTGATACATTGATCGCTATGTCCGATATCTTTTTCGATAAAATCAGATCAACGGCCATAGCGAGTGTATATTCTTCCCCCAGCGGATCGCCGTTCTCGCTTATTAAAGCCAGCCTGTCGGAATCGGGATCAACAACCATTCCGATGTCGAAATTGCCTTTTTCCATAATTGAGCAGATTTCACCTAAATTCTCTGGAAGCGGTTCGGCTCCGTGAGGAAATATTCCGTTCGGCTCGCAGTTGATTTTGGTTACCGAACACCCGAGATCCTGCAATAATACCGGCAGGATGACACTCCCCGCGCCGTTTACGCAGTCTATCGCTACCTTAAACGCCCTTTTTCTTATATCGCTTTTATTTATATACGGGATATCAAGTATTTTCTGGATATGGTACTTTCTGGATTCGTCAATTTCAAGTTTTGTTGAGCCGATTTTATCATAAGTTTCGTAAATAAATCTGTTCTCAGTTAATAAATAATGAAGCTGTTCTCCCTGCATTTCATTCAGAAAAAGCGTTTTATCATCCATAAACTTAAGAGCGTTCCATTCCACAGGATTATGACTTGCCGTTATCGCAATTCCTCCGGCTGCCTCATACAATTGAATCGCCATTGCCACTGTCGGAGTTGTAGCGATATCAATGTCAATCACATCTCTGCCGCACATATTTAAAATGGAACAGATTAGATTCGATATTGCTTTTCCGGAAAGTCTCGAATCCCTGCCGACGACAATAGTTCCCTTATTCATAAGCCTTGAATACGCGCTTACATATCTTACAATCACATCAGGAGTTAGAGAATCTCCCACGATCCCTCTGATACCGGCTACGCTTATCATTAATTTCGACATAACAACCTCTCAAACATTTAATGTTAATTTGAAAGCAAGATATAAAAAGCGAAGCGGTTTGTCAATCCACAAAATTTCAAAGATATAATTTTAAGTTGCTAACGGGTTACTATTTTAATATATTCTACTGAAATTTATAATAACGGGCAAAAGGATATAAGATTAATTCTAAGGAAATATAAAATAACGGAGGAATAATGGCTTTTAGGATTATAGTATTAGCCAAACAGGTGCCTGACACAAGAAATATCTGCGGAGACGCAATGAAATCCGACGGGACGGTTAACAGAGCGGCGTTGCCGGCAATTTACAATCCCGAGGATTTAAATGCTTTGGAGCAGGCGCTTATGATTAAAGATAAATACAAAGACACGGAAATAATTATATTGACTATGGGACCGCCGAGAGCCGCGGATATTATCAGAGAAAGTATATACAGGGACGCCGATAAAGGTTATCTGATTACCGACAAAAGGTTTGCCGGCGCGGATACCTTGGCGACTTCTTATGTCATTTCAAAAGCTGTGGAAAAGATCGGAAATTACGATTTGATCATTTCCGGAAGACAGGCTATTGACGGTGATACCGCTCAGGTAGGTCCGCAAACTGCCGAAAAGCTGAACCTTCCTCAAGTCACTTATGCCGAAGAAATAATATCTGTCGGGAAAGGGAAAATAAGAATTAAAAGAAGGCTTGAAAGGGGTGTTGAGGTCGTTGAATGTACCTTACCGGCCCTTGTAACTGTTCACGGATCAGCTTCTCCATGCAGACCGAAGAACTCGAAGCTTTTTATGAAATATAAACATGCCAAAACTTTTACCGAGCTCCAAACAATTGACGATGATTATCTCAATCAGACAATAAGAAATAAAGCTTATCTGAATATTGAAGAGCTGACCCTCGACGATCTTGACTGCGAATTTGAAAAGATCGGGCTTGCAGGTTCGCCGACAAAAGTAAAAATAATCGAGAATGTAATCCTTCAAGGCAAGGATTCCAAAGTTATAGGCGATAAGGATATAGACATAAAGAATTTAATGCACGAACTAATTACAAATCATACTCTGGGGTAGAAAGTGAATAATATATGCGTTTATTGTGAAATTGACGGGGGCATCGTTTCCGATGTAAGTCTTGAATTGATTTCAAAAGCCGTAAAACTTGCCGCCGAACTCAAATGCGAAGTAGAAGCAGTCGCAATAGGTTCCGATCTGAAAAATATAGAAGATCAGATAAGTCCGTACGGCGCTCACATCATACATATTTCCGACGATAAAAGATTATACCCGTACACTACATTGCCGCATTCCGCAATTTTTGAACATATTTTAAAAGAGCAAAAACCGCAGATCGTCCTTGTGGGGGCAACATCTGTAGGCAGAGACCTTGCTCCGAGGATCGCATCTTCGTTAAGATGCGGGCTTACAGCGGACTGTACCGACCTTGTTATCGGAGAATATTTCGATCCCAAAACAGGGAAAGAATACAAAAATTTATTGTATCAGATAAGACCCGCATTCGGCGGAAATATCATAGCCACAATCGTCAATCCCGAAACGAAACCTCAGATGGCTACGGTCAGGGAAGGCGTTATGAAAAAAGAGGGTGCAGACAAAAATTTCAAAAGCAGGATCAATACGGTTAATCCGTCAAAAATATTAGACAAAGTTGATTTTGCCGTAAAGATTATCGAAAGGCATATTGAAGCCAGAAAGGTTAATCTGTCAGGCACTCAGGTTATTGTTTCCGGCGGTTTCGGCGTCGGTTCTAAAGAAGGTTTTAGCCTTTTATACGAACTTGCCAGGGTAATCGGAGGCGAAGTCGGAGCTTCAAGAGCCGCTGTGGACGCCGGTTTTGCGGAACATGCGAGACAGGTGGGTCAGACGGGCGTTACGGTCAGGCCGAAGCTGTATATTGCATGCGGAATTTCCGGAGCAATACAGCACAGAGCCGGAATGGACGGTTCCGCCCAGATCATTTCAATAAATACAGACCCCGAAGCCCCGATCAATTCAATTGCGGATGTAGCCATAACCGGAGATCTGCATTCAGTTATTCCCAAAATGATCAAGTATTACAAGGAGCAATCTAAATGACGAATTTTTATAGAGATAACGATGACCTGAAATTTCATCTGAACCATCCTTTCATGAAGAGGATTGTCGAACTGAGAGAAAGAAATTATAAGATATGCGAAAAAGAATATTACGGAAAAGATAATATAACTCCGAATGAACTTAAACCCTGCAATTTCGAAGATGCTCTTGATAACTACGATTCGGTTCTAGAGATCGTCGGAGATATCTGCGGAGATGTTATTGCTCCGAACGCAGAAAGCGTTGATAATGACGGGGCGACACTGGTTAATAACAGAGTTCATTACGCAAAAGGAACGGTTGAAAATATGAAAGCCCTCAGGCAGGCCGGATTAACAGGGATCACTCAGCCGAGAAAGTACGGTGGATTAAATTTTCCGACTGCGGTTTACAGCATGATGATCGAGATGGTTTCAAGAGGCGATGCAAGTCTAATGAATCTTTTCGGGCTTCAGGATATAGCTGAAACCGTTAAAGAATTTGCCACGGATGAGATCAAAGCTAAATATATTCCGATGTTCACTTCGGGACAAGCTACTGGAGCCATGATCTTGACTGAACCCGATGCGGGATCAGACCTTCAGGCAGTTCAATTGAAGGCTCATTGGGATGAAAAATCCAATGTATGGAGACTTAACGGGGTAAAAAGATTTATAACTAACGGAAATGCCGAATTATCTTTGGTGCTTGCCAGAACTGAGGAAGGAACGAAGGACGGCAGAGGACTTTCCATGCTTCTGTATGAAAGAGACGATACCGTTATAATAAGAAGGATCGAAAATAAGATGGGAATCCACGGCTCTCCTACCTGCGAAATGATCTTTAAAAATTCACCGGCTTTACTGATCGGAAAGAGAAAATTCGGCTTAATAAAATATGTTATGTCGCTTATGAATGGAGCAAGACTTGGTGTAAGCGGGCAGGCTATCGGGCTTTCCGAAGCGGCATACAGAGAAGCTTTGAAATACGCTCAGGAAAGAGCACAGTTCGGAAAGAAGATCAATCAGTTCGCTCCGGTCTATGAAATATTAACGGATATGAGAGTAAAAATAGCTGCTTTGAGAACACTTTATTTTGAAACCTCAAGATTTGTGGATGTTTACAAAACACTTGAGGAAATTGAACATGAAAGAGAGCTTACGATTAACGAGAAAGCAGAATTAAAGCAATATAAAAGAAGATCGGATTTTTATACACCGCTGATCAAAGGTCTTTCCTCCGAAGCATCCAATAAAATAACTTACGACGCAATTCAGATACACGGCGGAACAGGATTTACCAAAGACTTCCCTGTGGAAAGATTATACAGGGATGCGAGGATCACATCCATATACGAGGGAACAACTCAGCTTCAGGTAGTTGCCGCCATTAAAGGTGTTACGAGCGGATTATACGCAGAAATGATGGATGACTATTCTTCAAGAAAAATTTCGTACGATCTTGAATTCATGGTCAAAGACCTAAAGGAAATGAAGAAAGAATATATTTCTGCGATTGAAACAGTTGAAAAACATGAAGATATTGAGTTCCTTGACTTCCATGCAAGGCGGCTTGTGGAAATGGCCGGAAACATCATAATGGGACATCTGCTTGTTTTGGACGCGGACAGGGACGATAAATATAAGTTGACAGCTGAAGTATTCATTAAAAAGTCAAAGGCTGAGAACACTGAGAGAGCTTTGATGATGAAAGAGATGGAACCGAGTTTTTTAAACCATTACAAGGAATTGACAAAACGACCCTGATGAAAAGCTTTAATATCGCTGCATACATATCCGGTTCGGGAAGCAACCTTAAAAGCGTGATAGAAAGTTCACTTAGCGGAAAGATAGCTTCAAAAGTGAAGCTTGTTATTGCGAATAAGGAAGTTTCCGGGCTTGATTACCCGAGGACCTGCGGTATCGAGACGGCGGTGGTATCCAGAAAACTGCATTCGCGTGAAGAGTTCATAAAAATTCAGACAGGCCTCCTGGATAAACATAATATAGATCTGATCATTCTTGCCGGATTTCTTAAAAAACTTCCAGTTGAAATCGTAAGAGAATATGAAGGAAAGATACTCAATATCCATCCTGCGCTCCTTCCAAAATTCGGCGGTAAGGGAATGCACGGAATGATCGTTCACAAGGCAGTGATCGAGGCTAAAGAGGAATTTTCGGGACCGACAGTTCATTTTGTCGATGAAATTTATGATAACGGCAAGATCCTGCTTCAGAAGAAGATAAAGATAAATGAAAATGAGACGCCCGGATCGCTACAGAAAAGAGTTCTTGAGAAAGAACATGAAATTTTAACTGAAGCTATTAAATTACTTGAGGGAAACGAATAATTATGGAAGCTAAAGAGATCAAAAGAGCGATAATATCCCTGTCAGATAAAACAGGCTCAATGGAGTTTGCTCAATATCTGGATAAAAAAGGCATAGAAATATACTCGACCGGCGGAACATTCAAGCTGCTGAAAGATAACGGGATCAATGTAAAAGAAGTTACCGAACTTACAGGATTTCCCGAAATGATGGACGGCAGGATTAAAACTCTCAATCCCAAAGTTCATGGCGGGATACTGGCTGTCAGGGATAATGAAGATCATATTAAACAGGCGCTTGAAAACGGCGTGGAAATGATAGACCTTCTTGTCGTTAACCTTTATCCGTTCGAGCAGGCTATATTAAAACAGGGCGTTTCTTTAGAAGAAGCTATTGAAAACATAGACATAGGCGGTCCGGCAATGCTGAGAAGCGGCGCCAAAAATTACAGATTTGTCACAGTCATAACAGAACCTTCCGATTATAAAAGGTTCATTGACGAGTATGAAAGTTCAGGTGGAACATCTCTGAAATTCAGAGAGGAACTGGCACTTAAGGTTTTTGCGAAAACATCTAAATACGACGCGATGATATCTGAATATCTTGAAAAAGCATTAAATGATAATTTTAAAAAGACAATCATTCTGCAGAACGGGAAAGTTCTGAGATACGGGGAAAACTCTCATCAAAAAGGAATATTATTCTCCGACGATAAAGTTACCGAAGGAACTCTCGCGAACGCAATTATGATCAACGGAAAAGAGATGTCCTATAATAATTATATGGACGCTCAGGCTGCTCTGGATACGGTTCTTGAATTTGATGAACCGGCAGCGGTTGTGATCAAGCATACGAATCCCTGCGGTGCTGCTACCGCGGAAAATATCAGAAAAGCTGTTGAGATCGCATGGTTCTCCGATCCGATTTCAGCCATGGGTTCAGTCGTTGCTTTCAACAGGGAATTCGATATGGATGCGCTGAGATTTTTCAGAGGCGATGAAATTAAACATCTGTCATTTACCGTTGAGAATGACAAGCTCGTTTCAAGTGAGATCAAGAGGAAATTCATTGAAGTGATCATAGCCCCGTCTTATTCGGAAGAAGCGTTGAAATATATTTCTACAAAAAAGAATTTTGAAAATGTAAGAGTTTTGCAGATAAGCCTTGAAGTCTCTAGAAAAACTAAAGATTTTAATTTGAAAAGGATAGACGGCGGTTATTTATACCAGACGACCGACAATGAATTATGTTCTAAGCTTGATACGGTCACAAAGGCGAAATTTTCCGAAGACATGCTTAAACTTGCAGAATTTTCTTATAAATGCTGCAAGCATACAAAATCGAACGCTATAGTTCTTTGCAGAAAGACAGATAACGGATTTCAGGTTCTCGGAATGGGCGCGGGTCAGCCGAACAGAGTTGATTCATTAAGAAAACTGGCAGTGACAAAAGCAAAAGAGAATCTTGAATATGAATATCGTTCAATGAATTTGGACATTACTTTTGAAGATTATTTCAAAAAAGTTATCTCGGAGCAGACCGTTCTTGCAAGCGATGCTTTTTTTCCTTTCGATGATACAGTAAAGACTGCGGCAGGCTACGGAATTAAATATATTATTCAGCCCGGTGGTTCTCAGAACGATCAGGATTCGATAGATGCCTGTGATGAATTGGGAATAGCTATGATCTTCGCCGGAAACAGACACTTCAGACACTAACAATAAGGATAATTTATGGATTTTCTGTCAATATTTAATTTCTTCTCTCACGATATCGCAATTGACCTCGGAACCGCAAATACATTGATCTATGTGAAGGGCAGGGGCGTCGTCGTTGACGAGCCTTCCGTGGTAACCTGGGATGAAAGGTTGAAAAAAGTTATTGCCATCGGCTATGAGGCACGAAGCATGGAAGGAAAAACTCCCGGAAATATAAGAACGATCAGACCAATGAGGGACGGAGTTATTGATGATGATGAAGTAGCCGAAGAAATGATCAGGCAATTTATTAAAAAGATAAAAGCAGGTACTTTTTCAGGAAGACCGAGAATGATCGTCTGTGTGCCGTCGGGCGTGACAAAATCCGAAAAAAGAATTATAAGAAGCGCGGCTGAGAATGCCGTAGCGAGAGAGGTATTCCTTATATCCGAGCCTATGGCGGCTGCACTCGGCGTAGGATTGCCGGTTGATCAGCCTGAAGGCTCCATGGTCGTTGATGTCGGCGGCGGAACTACCGAGATTGCGGTAATTTCTCTGAGCGGGATAGTATCCGAAAACTCCATCAGGATAGCCGGAAATAAAATGAACGAAGCAATTATGGATTATATGCGTAGTGAGCATAAGCTTCTGATAGGTGAAAGAACCGCCGAAAAGATAAAAATCGAAATCGGCTCTGCGTATCCTATGGAAAAAGAACTCACGGTTATCGCGAAAGGAAGGGATTTGATCGCAGGACTTCCAAAAGAGACCGAAGTCAAATCCGAAGATATACGAGTTATTCTGACCCCTATTGTTAATTCAATAATTCAGGCCGTCAGAAGCGCCTTGGAAAAGACTCCGGGCGAACTGTCTTCGGACATCAGGGACAGAGGCATAGTTTTAACAGGCGGGGGAGCGATGCTGAAAGGACTGGATATCAAGCTGCAGGAAGAGACCGATCTGCCCGTCATTCTGGCCGAAGACCCGCTTACCTGTGTTGTTAGGGGAACGGGAAAAGTACTTGAGGATATGAATAGATATTATAAAATTTTATTGAACGATTAATATTTGTTCTTTATTGGAACAAGAGTAATGAAAACAACCCCGAAATATAAATTGTACAGAGAATGGATCTATTTATTTTCTTCGATAATAATTTCTAGTTTTTTTATAGCCTTTAACGGCTCTTCGTTTAACGACACTCTGTCTTCAGCAGGGCTTGACGCTTACAGCCTGATAAATTACGACTATTTTTCTTTTAGGGAAAAAAGTGAAATGCAGATGGAGATCGCCGAATTGAAGAAAGAATTAATTTTATCGGAAAATGACAGAGTACGATTTGCAGATGCCTATGATGAGAATATCAGGTTGAGAGAACTTATGTCTATTGACATGCCTGATTCTCTTGAATTCGTTTATGCAAAAATTGCGGGAATTGATCCGAACAGCTATAATAAGTCAATTCTCATCAACGCCGGAACTGAAAAGAACATTCAGCCGGATGACATTGTAATATCACTGCACGGCGTTGTGGGAACGGTTATGAATTCAGGCAATAAAATCTCAAAAGTAAAACTCATTTCAAATCCGTCCAATAAAATTGCCGTCAGAACAGAAAAGAGCAGGGCAAACGGCATTTTGATCCCTTTGGACCAGAATTATGCAAAAATCGAAGAGATAACAAAAACCAGCGAAGTATTCGAAAACGAAAAGATATATACTGCCGACTTCAGTACTATTTATCCGCCTGATCTTCTTATCGGCGAGGTAGTTTCCGTATCTGATTCATCAGCTACGATAAATAAAAAGATAAGAGTAAGATTTTTGCAGAATATGGATCTTATTGAGGATGTTTTTGTAGTAAAAAGGATACCCGCGCCATGATCAGAAACCATCTCAGATTTGCGGTTTTTCTTCTTTTTATAATGCTGATCGGTATAAAGTTTTCATATCTTTATTCTATATGCGGTATAAAACCGGATTTATTATTGGTCTTCTTAATCAGAAAATCGCTGAACGATACTAAACCGCAGGAAGCTGTTATGTGGGGATTTTTTACAGGATTGATCTTAGATCTGATAATCGGAGATGTGATTGGTATTTCTTCGCTGACTTATTCTATCGTATGCTTTTTCGTTTCTTTTTATAAAAGGTCATCTGCATACATCCCATCATACAAAAGAACTCTGATCTATATTATTTCTATCTCTTTTTCGGCATTATTGATCTATCCCGTCACTCTTTCCGGAATGCCGCTTGTAAATAATTTTATCTCCATTCTTGTGCCGAGCGCAGTTTATACAATGGCGATTGCGGTAATACTTCAAACTTTCAAACCGACCAAATAGCTTATGAACACTTCAAGAATAAAGATTTTTTACAGGCTGTCGGTCTTATTCTTCATTATAATAATAATCAGAGTTATTTACCTTCAGTATTTTGATACGCGCTTAAAAGAAAGATCGGAATTAAACAGAGTAAGAACTATCGTAATAGAACCTTCGAGAGGCAGAATTTTCGACAGGAACGGAAGTCTGATAATAGACAATCAATATGCCTACAACCTGTATGTAATTCCAGAGCAGTTTATTAAGAGCGAACGGTCAATAAATTTCATATCAGGGAAACTTAAAATCCATAAAGATTCAATCGTAAGCGAATTAACCTCGCCTGAAGTTTATCAGGACAGATTTTTCAGGCTGATGAGAGACATTGATTTTTCAGTTTATTCAAACATTGCGGAAAAAGGAAAGGAATTAAGAGGGGTTGTTATAAAAAAGGAATGGACAAGAAAATTTATCGTTAATACGGCTCCCCACATTATAGGATATTTGGGCGAGGCAAAGGAAAGGGAAGAGCTCAGCGATCAGACAGCTTACGGCGACCTGATCGGTAAAGAGGGTATCGAATATATATATGACGATATTCTAAGGGGAGAAAAAGGATTTATAAAAGAGATTAAGGATGTTAAAGGAAATAAAATATCCGATTATAAAAAAGAAGAATGGAAGGAAGCGGTCAAAGGGAAAGATGTTTATCTTACGATTGATCTCGAATTGCAGCAGTTCGTCGAGAAGCTTCTCGAAGGTAAATCCGGTACTGCTATCGTTCAGGACTCAAACAACGGCGAAATTCTCGCACTTGCAAGCAAGCCCGACTATCCTCTTGATATTTTCAGCAGAAAACTTTCAAAAGACGAGTGGGAAAAATGGTCTGAAGACCCCGGCAAACCGCTTTACAATAAAGCGATTATGGGTCTTTATCCTCCCGGCTCAGTGATCAAAATGGCTACTTCATTAGCGGCGGCCGAACAAAATATAAAGACCATAAACGATAAAGTCAACTGCCCCGGAGGAATGCAGATCGGAAACCGCTTTATCCGCTGCTGGAACAGAACTGGCGGTCACGGTGATGTTAATATGACACTCGCTATAATGATGTCATGCGATACATATTTTTACGATACAGCTTTAAAAATCAATATAGACAAATGGAAAAACACTCTCGAAATATTAGGTTTTGGTAAGAAAACAGGTATTGACTTAAAATATGAAAGATCAGGGCTTGTGCCCGGCGAAAAATATTACAGAAAAAGGATTCAGGGCGATCTGACGGGAAGATATGCCAACCTCATGATAGGGCAGGGAGAGATATTAACTACTCCTCTTCAGATTGCAAATCATACTTCGATGCTTGCGAACGGAGGGATCAGGCTCACTCCTCATTTATTCTATAAATGCGGGGAAGAAAATGATTTTAGATATTACAAAAAAAATGACTCCGACACCGTTAAGTTTGACAATAAAGTTTTAAATACAATCAGAAAAGCCATGTATCATGTCGTAAATACAGCAGGCGGAACTGCATTCTCGGCCAAAAGCAATATAATAGAATTTGCGGGAAAAACCGGTACTGCACAAAATCCGCATGGAGGAGATCACGCCTGGTTCACATCTTACGGTCCTTATACAGATACTGAAATTACAGTTACGGTCTTTGAAGAATACGGGCTTCACGGAACCGCCGCCGCCCACATCGCAAAAGATATTTACGAATTTTGGATATTAAATAAAAAAGCCCCTAAGTAAGAGGCTTTATAAACATTTAGTATCTGTCTTTTAATTCCAAATCTTTTATCAAAGCTCTGAATCTTGCAATATCTTTGATTTTTAGATACTTTAACAGTTTGCTTCTTTTACCAAGCATAAGCCTCATGCCTCTTCTTGAGTGAGTGTCTTTTTTGTTGGCAATCAAATGCTGCGTAAGATCTTTTACTCTTCTGGAGATAATAACTATCTGAACCTCAGCCTTACCTGAATCAGTCGGTGTATCACCATATTTCTTGATTATCTCTTGTTTTACTTCGTTGGAAATCATCTGCTTCTCCTTTGTTTTCAATCACCGCCCAGCAAAGATATTACCATCCAAACCGAGCCGGCATTATTTTAGAACGGCAAATATAAGAAAATAATGAGGATTTGTCAAGAAATGGAGAATTAAATTGATTTAACTTCGTTTTTAACTTAACTTAGTTCAATGAAGAAAATTCTTGAATTATATTTAAAACAATTATCTGATGAGACAATTCGCGGAGACGCGAGAGAAGAAAGCTTTTATCCTCATCTTTCAGATTTAATGAAAAATTATGCCGATAATAATGACCTGTCGAATATTCATGTTACCACTCTGCCAAAAAAGACTGAAGCAGGAAATCCGGATTTCAGAATTTGGGACGGCAAACAGCATATTGTAGGTTATATCGAAGCTAAAACACCCGATAAAAACCTTGACCAGATTGAGACTTCGGAACAATTGAAAAGATACAGAGATATTTTTCCGAATCTTATTCTTACAAATTTTTATGAATTCAGACTTTATCGTAACGGAGAGTTAGCTGAACGGACTTTTATCGGCAGACCTTTTATTGCTAAAACTCTCAAATCCGTTCCTCCGGTTGAAAACTCAGAACTATTTTCGAATCTGCTTGAAAAATTCTTTTCTTTTACCCTTCCGAAAGTATTCAGCGCAGAATCATTGGCTTTGGAACTTGCAAAAAGGACTCGATTTCTTAAAGATGAAGTGATTTACGAGGAAATCAAAGAAGAAACTGAAGGCAAGGGAGATATTATAGGATTTTATGAAGCTTTCAAAACATACCTTGTTCCCGGATTGTCAAAGCCAGATTTTGCAGATCTTTATGCACAGACAATAACCTACGGACTCTTTGCATCCCGTACAAGATCAGGGAATGATTTTAATCGTGAGCTGGCTTTTAAATACATACCGTCAACAATAGGTATCTTAAGGGATGTTTTCCGCTTTATTTCTTTAGGTGACCTGCCTGACCACATGAAAGTAATTATTGATGATATTTCCGAAGTTTTGCTGGTATCTGATATTGAAAACATATTGCGCCAATTTTATAAAGAAGGAAAAGGAAAAGACCCGATTATTCACTTCTATGAAACTTTTTTGACTAAATATGACCCTGCTATAAGAGAAAAAAGAGGTGTTTATTATACTCCCGAACCTGCCGTTAAATATATTGTCCGTGCGATACATTCCATTCTAAAGTCTAATTTTGATCTATCCGACGGGCTGGCAAGCGAACAAGTGAAGCTTCTTGATCCGGCAGGTGGTACATTGACATTTCCGGCAGAAGCAATAAAGCTCGCCGCTGAAGAATATGTGAAAAATTGGGGTACGGGCGGTTTACATCAATGGATCAGCAATCATATACTTAAAAATTTCTACGCATTCGAACTTATGATGGCTCCTTATGCTGTCGGTCATTTGAAGATGGGACTTGTTTTTGACGAACTGGGTTATAAGTTGAAAGATAATGAACGCTTTAAACTTTACTTGACAAACACTCTCGAAATGGAGGAAATTGATCATGTGAGTATTCCCGGATTGAGCTCATTAACTGAAGAAAGCCGGCTAGCAGGTAATATTAAAAAATCCAATGATGTTCTTGTTATTCTCGGCAATCCTCCATACAGCGGAAATTCAGCCAATAGCAATAAATGGACGGAAAGCTTATTGAAAGATGACTTGGACGGAGCACAAAGCTATTATAAAGTTGATGGAAATCCCTTAGGTGAAAAAAATCCTAAATGGCTTCAGGACGATTATGTTAAATTTTTAAGATTCGCACAGTGGAAAATTCAAAAAACCGGACATGGAATAGTAGGCATGATAACTAATCACAGTTATCTCGACAATCCGACATTCCGGGGCATGCGACAAAGTCTTATGAAAACATTTGACGAGATTTATATACTTGACCTGCACGGCAACAGCCTAAAAAAGGAAACTGCTCCTGACGGATCAAAAGATGAAAATATTTTTGATATAAGGCAAGGTGTTGCAATCGTCATTTTTATAAGAAATAAAGATCCTAAAAAGTCCAATGTATATAATTCAAACCTTTATGGGTTGAGAGACAGTAAGTATGACTGGCTGGAAAAAACTGTTTTTTCAAAGAAAAATTATACAAAGATCGAGCCCCTCAGCCCTTATTATTTTTTTATACAAAGAGATACAAAAAATATTGAACAATATTCAGCTTGGATAAAAATTAATGATATTTTCCCGTTAAACAGCGTTGGCGTAGTAACTGCGAGGGATAAGTTTGTCATTGGAAGTAAAAAAGATGAATTGATTAATAAAATCCTGCAATTCAGAAATCTGCTTTTGCCTGATGAGATAATTTCAGAAACATACAATCTTAAAGATAAAAAAGGCTGGAGTTTAAAAAATGTCAGAAGACAAATTTCGGAGCTTACAGATTGGGTGGAATATATAAAGGAAATAGAATACAGACCGTTTGATAAAAAATACATTTTTTATAACAATCTTCTAATAGAGAGAATGCGCTTTGATGTAATGAGAAATATGCTTGAAGAAAATATCGGATTGGTAGCTCGCAGACAGCAGATAACTGATAAACCCTGTAACTATTTTTTCATAAGCGATAAAATTATCTCAGATGGTTTCATCAGATCTGATAACAAAGGTTCAGAATCTTTATTTCCTCTTTATATTTACAAAGAGAAAAGAAAAAAATTCAATCCTCTGCAATATATGATGCTCTTTGACGATGCAGCCGAATATGGCGATGTAAAAGTCCCGAATATTGACAAAAATATTTACAAAAAGCTCAATTCTGCTTACAAGAAGAATGTAACTCCTGAAGATATCCTCTATTACATATACGCAATATTTTACAGCAATATTTACAGGGAAACATTTTCAGAATATTTAAAAGTTGATTTCCCGAGGGTTCCCTTTACAGCTGATTACGAAGTTTTCAAAACTCTCAGCAAACTCGGAAACGAATTAGCAGGTCTGCATCTGTTGAAAAGCCCTCTGCTTGATAAACCGACTGTAAAATATCAGGGAACAACTGAAAGTAACAGAATTGACAAAATATTATACAATGAAAAATTGCAGAGGATTTACATTAACGAATATAAATATTTCGATAATGTTTCCTCTGAACTCTGGAACTATTACATAGGCGGTTATCAGGTACTTCATAAATATCTGAAAGACCGAAAAGGCATGCTTTTGGAAGATACTAACCACTACTGCCGAATAGCTACAGCATTAGGCTTGACAATAATCCAACAGAATAAAATTGACAGTGTTTATCCTGAAGTCGAGAAGATATTGGTAGAATTTTAGTGAGGATAACCATGCGTAATGAAGAGAAAATAAAACCTTTAATTTCTCTTTTCCCCAAAACCCTCTCACAAATTTATCTCCACTTGCCAAATTAACATGAATTTAGACATTTCACTTGCCAAATTAACATAAATTTGTTAACTTAATGCGAAGGGAGGTAATTATGCATTTTATAAGATTCTATGAAAAAGATTTCCAAAAATATTTGAAAAAAGGAAAAGTTACTGTTATATACGGTCCCCGAAGGGTCGGAAAAACAACACTGTTAGAGAAATTCATTAATAGCTATTCCGGTAAATATTATTTTGGGACAGGTGAAGACAGCGATCTTAAACAAATATTTCAGTCTCAGAGTGTGAACACTTTGAGAAATTTCTTTGCGGGTTATGAACTTATAGTCATTGATGAGGCACAGATGATCCCTGAAGTCGGCATTGGATTAAAACTACTCATAGATCAAGTAAAAGATATTACGGTAATAGCCAGCGGGTCTTCATCTTTCGACCTTTCAAATAAACTTGGCGAACCTCTTACAGGCAGAAAAATAAGTTTGAAACT
>JAKLPX010000279.1 GCA_022013635.1 Candidatus Delongbacteria bacterium | reverse complement strand
GAAAGAATATACGGACTAACGGATGAAATATAATATGCTTTGACTTCCGTTTCGGGATCAATTCTTTTGAAATAATCGTCTCCAAGAATCGTGCAATTCGGATTTCGACCTTCCGCGCTCATGTCAAAATTTATTCCTGCTTCACCTTTTATTCGCCTTATAACTCCGGTCTTGTAGAGTAAAAGCTGAACTTTCTGGTATTCTTTTATCTCGTCCTCGAAATCCTTGAATTTTATTGTTGATTTTATATCATATAATCGCACATTGCCTTTGAAGTCAACGAACATGAAATCAATATAACCTTCTTTGATCACGATCTTCGGTGATTCAGAAACGATCATTTCACCGAATTTTACTTCAGTTGCGAATGTGGAAGTCACGCACAAAGGAGTCTGCCCTATTTCGATGATCAGTCTAGCTATAAAACCTACAATTTCATACTTCTGTTTTTTGAAATTATATGAACCGTAAGGATTATTTGCTGTTTGTTCTGAAATGAATTTTTCGATAGCTTCATCAATTCCTGATTCTCTTATCTTGTCTGCGAGTATTTGAAATGAATTTTTATATTTTTCATGTGTACTATCAATTTCGCCGAAATAAAATTCCTCGAACATACTTATAGCAGAATTGCTAATCTTTTCTCTATAGGAAAAGTCCTCTAAAGCCTGATCATATACTGCGGGAACAAGAAGGTCTTTCCCTTTGAAATATTTAAGAAATTTCTCCGTAGTTTCATGAAAGAAATTACCTTTCGTGTATGGCATCAGTGATTCTATTTCGTCATATTTCAGATTCGATTCATGCACAAATTTCGCAGGACAAGTCATGAAGCTTTCTATCTTGGAAGCCGAAACGAGTTTTTCTTCAATATTATCCTCAGAATAAGAGATTGAAAAATCATTTTTCTGTATCTGATCCCTCTCAACAGTAAATTCTATTGTCTTTACAAATTTTTCATCATCAATAATATCTTTTAAGTCTAAGCAAAAAGATCTGTTTGTTAATTCATTACAACTATTCAAGCCATACTTGTCCGGAATGATCCTTATATCCAATATTTTTTTTGGAAATAAGGCCAGTAGATGATCTATTTTAGTTGATACTATAATCTCATCTCCCCACTGAGGAATGAACATCGCGAGTTTTTCTGTATCGCCGGATGTAAATATCCTGAAATTTTCTAATAAAGCTTTATCGCCGTCAATACCATAAACAGATTCGTAAAGTTTCTTATAATTTTCTTTCTGAATAATTTTAACAGAATTTGAGGATTTGAGAAATTCATCTTCAGATAAGCCGGATAAAATAAGGTACTTACAGCCTGACACAGGCTCGTTCATCATATTTATCCGAACTCCCCTCTGCTCTCTGTTAGGCTTGATCTTATTTGATTTTGAGCTTATCAGATAAAGATATTCGAGCATTTCAGAAAATATTATTTTAATACCGAATATTTTAAGAAGTGTTTCTTCGAATTGATAAGGATCGAATTCAATTTCGATACTAAGTAATTCCTTCATCTCTTTTATCATATAATAAAGCTTAATTACAGCTTTTTTGATGTCTAATTCACCGTCTTTTAAATTTAAAATCTTTAAGAACTTTCGGATAACATCTTCTTTTGTTTTCCTGATTTTATAATCCTTCTCTGTCTTAAAATTCAGCCTCATATCAGAACCTGAACCTCTTGATAATTTTGACCATAGAGATTCAATGTCAATTTCCGACAGATCGTCGAATTTTACAGGCTCGTCAGCTATATAAAGATTATAGAAATTCAATATCGTCTGGGCATCGCCGTTCAGTCCGGCTGTGAACAGCCTCAAAATATCTGTCGAGATATCGCTGCCGATATATCCGTAGGATGAATAAACCGGTAATTTTGAGGATAAAAAAAGATTATTCATGATCTTAAAGGAATTTTCATCGGAACAGACAACTGTGAAATCCTCAAAATCATATTCCATACTCTCGACATTTGACAGGATCAGATGTTTGATCTTCTTCGCTTCATCCATAGCTGATTCCGAAACATAGAAATCAATGCCCTCCGGTGCAACTTCAGACGGTTTGTTATCAAACACATCTGCCAAGCCGGCATACTTACCTTTATGCTCAAATTCAATCTCACCCGCATTTAAATATTTCAGAAACTCTCTTTCTTTCGAAGATATTTCCTCTTTGTACAAATTAAATACAAATATATTTTTATGCGTGCTTTCCTTTTCAGTAAATTGTATAGCCGTATCGAAGATCTGTCCCTTAAAATAAAAATCAAAAGAGTTTATATATATTTTAATATCTTCGAGAATTCCTTCGTTCAACCCGTTAGCCTCAAGATCATTAATAATATCTTTATCCAGTCTATTAGATGAGCTTAAGCCTGTATAATTCAACAGTCTGAAAAGACTCTTTTTATAATTCCTAAATTTCTTACCTTTAAATTTATTTGACAGTCCCTCTATATCAGCTCTTTCCATCAGAACAATAAAGTCTTCTTCCCTGATCTCTTTTCCGGCACCCATTCCGGTAATATCTCTCGCATAGTCATATATCGCTGATATCTCAGGAAGGAATGAAGTTTTATATCCTTTATTCGACAGCCAGTCTATCATAGCGAGCTTTATCCCGTAGCTCTGGTTAATATCTTTTATAAGCAAAAGCGATTCAGCTATGATCTCAGGCTCTTTTAATCCACCGTTTTCATTTAAAAATATTTTATCGAAATTGATGTTCATTTTACTCTCCGTATTGTTATAACAAATATAATTCCCATATTGATTTATTGCAATGAACCTCTTCATTTTTTATAAACAATAGAATGTAAACACATTGCACCGCCATATAATGGCGTCATCTAATAATGTTTTTATGTTTTATGTTTTATTTGTTAATCTCTGCTTCTATGTGTTCTTAATTACCAGCGAACTCTAATATCTTCACAGTGATTGCCCATGTCTGCCTGAAATCTATTAAATCATCCTGAATTTATCATAAAAGCAACTCTTACTATCTTTGTTCGCTGTTCCGTGCCATCTCCAAATCTTTATAGTACTCATGCTGACAGAGTTGCTTTTATGATAAATTCAGGATGATCTATTTAGCCTAATTTAATATTAGATAAAATATAAGTTGACCAGTAAAGTAATGATGAATATCCTACTCAAAATACCTCACGCCGTTGTTGTCGCTTTCCCAGACCTCGATCATCTGGATCTTCATATTTCCGTCATTAACCTTTTCGGAAAGATCATTAAAAAGGATCCTCGCAATATTTTCGGCAGTAGGATTTATATCTTTAAATCTCGGATGTTCGTTTAAAAAAACATGGTCAAATTTATCAATCTCAGCTTTAGCAATCTTCTTAAACTCTTTAAAATCCAGCGAAATGCCGATATTATTCAATTCTTCAGCCCTCGCGTACACTTTTACCTTCCAATTATGCCCGTGAAGATTCTTACACTCCCCGTCATAATCAATCAATTTATGAGCAGACGAAAAATGATGCTTAACAATAATTTCATACATGATCCACCCCCTTTAACATCTCAATCCTTGTTCATTCTTAGAAACGCCGGCACTTCGTAATTGGTAAATTGCGACTTTGAATATTTTGTGTGTACCTGCGAATCCTTATCTATTATAGCTGATTTAATCCCTTTGGGCAGATTGATTTTTTCAAATTCATTTTTCTTCTCTTTCTTGTTTACGGTATCAAAGCCGGTAGCAATTACTGTTACTCTGACTTTATCCTGCATTTCATTGTCGGAAACCACACCGAAGATTACATTCACATCAGTAGTTCCGGTAGCCTGATAAATAAGATCCATAGCCTGATCAACTTCAAATAGTGTAAGTTCTTCATTGGCGCTTATGTTTACCAGCAAACCTTTTGCCCCTTTAATGTCTATATTTTCCAATAACGCGCTTTGAATAGCGGTCTGTGCGGCTTCAATACAGGCATGCTCTCCTTCGGCTTCTCCTACTCCCATCATAGCTTCACCCATTCCTTTCATAATTGTTTTTATGTCTGCAAAATCCAGATTGATATTTCCTCTGTATGTAATCAGGTCTGCTATTCCTCTCACAGCCTTATACAAAACTTCGTCCACCTGCAAAAACGCTTTCTTTATTGAAGTTGAAGGGTCTGTTGTGGATTGTGCCAGCCTTTGATTATGCACTATGATCAATGCATCCACGAATTCTTTCAGTTTTTGTATTCCTTTTTCGGCATTTGAAAATCTTTTTTGACCCTCAAACTTGAAAGGTTTTGTTACGATAGCTACGGTTAAAGCGCCAATTTGGTTTGATATCTCCGCTATCACTCCGGCGGCTCCCGTTCCCGTTCCGCCGCCCATACCTGCCGCTATAAATACCATATCGGCGTCAGAAAGAATATTTGTTAATTTTTCCCTGTCTTCCTCCATAGCCTGACGCCCCACTTCCGGATCCGCGCCGGCTCCCAGTCCTTTTGTAGTTGACGATCCGATCTGAATTTTTGTATTGGCTTTCGAACACTGTAACGCCTGAGCGTCTGTATTCAAAGCTATAAATTCCACTCCTTTTAATCCCATGTCTATCATGCTGTCAATCGCGTTGCAGCCGCCGCCGCCGACTCCCAAAACTTTTATCTTCGCGCTTCCTTTTATCTCATTGTCAAATTCAAATACCATTGCAGACATTATACCCTCCGTTGTTAAAAATAGTTTTAAATTAAATCCGTTATAAATTGTTTAAACCTTTCGAAAATGCTTTTTTTTCTGTCTTCGTTATCGCCTTCTGAAAACAATTCGTTCATTATGGCGTATTTTACCAATCCGACTGCAGTGAAATAATCTTCCGTTATTTCATCTGCGTTTGATTTAATTCCCAAAACCGTTCCATGTATCGTTTTTGAATTATTGATTTCCGAAAATAATTTTTCAGCCCCTTTAAGTTTACTCCCGGGTCCGGTAATTATTATCGGAGAATGTATTGTTTTCTGATATGCTCCTTTATATATTTCTTTTGTCACGAATTCGTAAATTTCTTTCAGTCTCGCTTCAGTAATTTTCGCGACGAATTGTTCGCTGACTTCTTTTTTCTGCAACGAAGAATTGGCTATCTGGATTATTTTTAAAGGATCTGCGTCTTTTGAATATGCAGTTGCTTTAGTTTTTTTAATTTGATTTGCCGTAGAAAAATCTGTTTGCAGAAGTATCTTCAGATCTTTTGTGATATTATTTGATCCGAATGGAATTACTTTTGCCATTCTTAATACTCCGTTAAGATAAACAACGAGCTCGGTAGTCTGATCACCGATTGAGATAACGATAACGCCTGCTTCCTTGTCCTCTTCGTCTATAACGGTTTCGGCTGTTGCCAGCGGCGAGTATACTATTTTATAATTTTCGATTGAAAATGCTTCTAAAATACTGCCTATATTCTCTTTATGCGATTTTTCCGTCTGAATCACATATACGGTACTTTTGAGCTTAACTCCGGCCATATCAATCGGATTTTGAGTAGGGGGCTGATCGTCTATCTGAAAATCCTGAGATATTGAATGCAGCTCGACTTTATCGTCCTTATTGTAAGCTGTCATCTTAGCTGCTTTTAAAACATCGCAGACATGACTGCCGGTTATTTTTATTCTTCTGTCCTCATTTTCCGGTTTCCATAACGGAATTGTCGAAGTCCCGGAATATGAACTCACATTTTCGCCGGAAATTGAAATTACATAAAATTCAATCGGCTCGGATATTTCCGATTTCATTTTTTCCAACACCTGCCCGAAAGCCTCCTTCGCCTTTACAAGATCGGTAATTGTTCCATATTTTGAAGCTTTATGAGTAATTTTAAACAATTTCAAAACATTAATTTCATTCGTTTCCAAATCCTTAACGCATAAAGCGGTTTTTATATATTTACTTCCGAAATCAATCCCTAATATATACATAATTCATTCTCTCCGTGTTATTTATCGGCAATGTCAAATTCTTTCATAATCACTTGTTTATCAAATCTCAAATCTATATAATCCACAATTTTAAAAGAAATATTTCCGTACTCTTCTTTCAGAAAATTTTCAAGAACAATTATTTTCTTTTCGAAATCGCCTTCTCCTACTATAATTCGTGCGCCTGATTTATTCAGATACAGTTCTAATCCTGACTTTGAGCTTTCAATCTCCGAAATCTGATAATAAACGAAGGGACTGATCTTTAGCGACATGTTTAAGAATTTTATGATGTTATCATCTGAATCTGAGCTGATTATCGGAAGATCATATCCGCTTTTCGGCTTTGCTTTACCCATCACAATTCCTTTTCCGTCAACAAATTTAAGCTCATTTTTGATATTCAGATAAGCTATAGGCCGGTTTTCGGTTATTTTGATTACAATAGTTGCAGGATAAACCAAATCTATTCTTGATGCTGTAATATAAGGGGAAACATTCATTCTTCTTATCGCTGATTTTGTATCTATATCCATGATTCTGACGCCTCTTTTAATCTGAGACAGTTCGATAACATCTCCGGCAGAAAGTATTTTTTGATTCCTGACAATTATTTTTTTAAGATTAAAAATCGTTGTTGAGCTGTACAATTCTGTTGTATAATAGGCTGAGAATACCAATAAAAGCATTCCTATAACCGCAAGCGTCCAAATTGTGATGGTTTTCAGCCGTTCGTATAGTCTTTTTATAAAATTCATTCCAGCTCCCCATTTTTAAAACCCAAAAATATTACTTCCTCTTCAAGTTGTACCTGATATCTATTGAATACTTCCTTTTTAATATGCTTAATCAGAGAAAGAACATCCTCCGACCTGGCATTGCCCGTATTGACGATAAAGCCGGCATGAAGATCCGATACCATTGCGCCGCCGATTGATTTGCCTTTTAAACCGCAATCCTCAATTAATTTTCCGGCAAAATTATCAGCCGGTCTTTTGAACACCGAACCGCATGAAGGCATATTTAAAGGCTGATTGTTTTTTCTTTTAATTTTGAATTCCGCTATTCTTTCCGAAATAAGCTTTGCATCGCCCTTCTCCAGGCTAATTACAGCTTCTAAAATAATCGAACCTTTCAGGCTTGATCTTCTGTATCCGAATTTTAAGTCCTTTTTATCAATAGTAACAACATTACCGTTTGTAAGAACATTTACGCTTGATATTTTATCAGATATTTCAGAACCGTAGCATCCCGCATTCATAATTAATGCGCCGCCGAGCGTACCGGGAATCCCGGCAAATTCTTCAAAACCGGTAAGCGAGTTCATTTCCGCTACTGATGCTATTTCTGACAACCTGCTTCCGCTTTGAGCGGTTATCAGGTCTCCGTATGATGAAATTTTTGTGAAATATTTAGAAAAATCAATTATGCAGCCGTCATAACCTGAGTCAGAAACCAACACATTTGAACCTTTTCCCAGTATAAAGAATTCTATTTTATCCTGTTTGCAGATTTCAATTACCTCTTTAAGCTCGCCCGTATTTTCCGGAGCGACAAATATCTTAGCGGGACCTCCGATCCTGTAAAATGTATGTTTGCTCATAGGTTCGCTAATTAAAACATCGGAGGCGATATTTTTGATTTTTGCTATGGTATCCATTTGGCTTCAATCCTGCTTTTAAGTTTATATAAAACCTTATTTATTTCGCCTGCTCCCATGCTGATGATCAAATCTCCGTTCTTTATTTCATTTTTCAATCTTACAAACAGGTCTTCAAAACTGTCAAATATCGCAGTTTTTTTCTTTTCCGTATCATTCATATCAATATAGATGTTTTTACTGGATACAGTCGGATCGAATTTCTCTCTTGCCGGGTAAATCTGTGATATAAGAACCAAATCTGCCATAGAAAAACTTTCGGCAAAACCCCTGGAATGATATTTTGTTCGTGAATAAAGGTGCGGCTGGAATAAAACGATTATCCTTCCCTTATGATTATTTCTCGCATTTTCCAATGAATT
>JAKLPX010000278.1 GCA_022013635.1 Candidatus Delongbacteria bacterium | reverse complement strand
TTATTGAGATCTATTTCCTGCCTGCCAAAGTCTTCCTTAGCATGAAAATCTTCTATCGGAGCAGTCAGATACGGCACTTGTGTAGTCGGTGTTCCTATCGTAATCTTTAATGAATCTCTAACTGTAAACTCTCCGTCATAAATTGAAATATATAAACTGTCCTCTCCGCTTTCATTAGCCTTGCTTTCTATTATCAGCTGATCATCATAGAACGAGATGTATGTGTCAATCTTATTCTGCGTAGTCCTCACGCTGTATCCGAGCCAGTCTTTATTTGGATCAGTGTAATGATCCTTTAAATTTATGTACATTGTCTTAAAATTGGCTGGAGTTTCGATATCTGCGATCTCTGCTTTGATTTCAGGCGGCAGGTTGCCTGCCACAACATTTATATGACTACTGATAACTCTTGCATCTACCGTCACATTTACTGTAATATCAGTTTTTCCCGTAACTTCAGGCTTTGATGTAAGGCATAGTTCACTGCCTTCAAACACTGCGTCAACCACAGCCGGATTGCTCTGAGTTACACTGTAAACCGGTGTGCCCGGTAGTTCATTCGTAAATTGTGTTGATATATCTATTCTTTTTGTTTCGAAATTCACAGGCAATTGAAGTTCCTGACTTGCAAATCCGCTTGAAAAGCAAAGATCGTCCCCATCGTCAGCTATAATTACGGTTTTAGTTACAACTGTCGGTATTGTGCCTGTGCTGTCGTCAGCCACAATTGTAAGATTGCAGGTTCCATTTACATTCTCAATACTTTTAATAACTAAATTACTATTATCCAGCGTTACACTCATCATCGAAGGATTATCGCAGTATGCTTTATAGTATATATCAACGGTGCCAGGATCAGGGTCTATAAAATGACTGTCGAAATTTATATCTATTTGACTAAAATCTTCCATTATATTGTTCAGTTGTGTTATTTCGTTTTTATATTCAGGCGGATTGAACGGCTTAACGGTCACTTTGAATTTCATCTCGGTATAATTCCTGCCGTTATGCTCAGTTCCGCCGTCATCCTCTACCCTGACCGTAATATTTGCAACTCCATTCTTTGTATCTTCCGGCAGATATTCCAATACCGCAGTCTCGCTGCCTGTTGTATAAGGCGATTCAAGCCTCAAATTTCCGGAAGGAATCAGTGAACCATTATCGCATGACAGGATTATTGAAACCACATTCTGAGGTAAGAACTTTGAACTTTTTTTTGTCCCTGAAGGCAAAGACACTTCCTTAAATGTGCTGTCTTCTTGAACTAAGGCTGTTATCTTTAAGCTGCCGTCTTCTCTCTGCTCCACATCCTTGATCCGCTTGATTCCTTTAAGAAGCGATTTACTCTGATCTTCCAAGTCTTCATTATCGCCCAGAATCGCGTTCTCCCCGTTCGTGATCCCTGTCAGATTTATCTTCTGCCAGCCGCAATGCTGCTTAACTTCCTGATCCGCCACCTTGTCTATCGTAGGTGGAAGGTTTATCATATAGAAAGTTCTTACAAGAAAGTTATCTATATGATGGCATGTAGGATCCGTCATATCCGGCGGATTAAATGTAAATGATGACGGTGCAAAATATGGTGTGCCCGATTGCTGATACCAGTTATCTACTACGCCTAAGAAATCGTTATTGAAATACTGTATAAATTTTATCGTTATCCGCTGTCCGCTGTAGTCATGATATGTATTATCTCCCACAGAACTGCCCCAATTGAGCCAGAATATAAATTTCAGCCATGTATTGTCTGGATATAAAGCTATACCGGGTATGTTTGCAGAAAAGAAATTAGCCAGATTTAAAGGATACCCGTCTATCGGATAATGGTAATTCGGCATCAGATTCCCGTTAATATCATATACAGGCGCTGTGGTGCTGATTGAACCTAAAGGCTGCTCTATTTTGTTCCCGTATTCGTCACATATCTGAATTACCATTAATGATTTTGCATTGAAATACGCAGGATTTAATAATTCTCTTGCATAGTCAAAATATAGAAATGTTTCCACATCATCCGATGCAGGAGGAACTGTTATCACAGGGCTTAGAACTTCATATCTTTGCGAAATCATGCCTCCGGACGAAGTTCTCAATTCACTTGAATTCGTAGAACTATTGTATTGAACTCCGAAATAAAACGAAGCGTTCATAGGATATGCTCCATCAGCTCCTTTTACCCAACCGGGTGGTAATTCTCCCTGAGCCACACCCTCAAAATCCTCCCATACGGTCGAATAACCAACCTTTACTTTTCTCTGGCTATACGACAGCGGATCAAGCTTATACCGTGCCCGCATCGTCACAAATCCTTCCGGCTGTTCTGCAAAATCCCACACGAATTTATAAACCCTGATCGAATCCCCATATTCTCTGAATGGCGGTTCCGGTAACTCCGGTATAGTTATCTTATCGCTCACCTGCCCGTCAAGCAATATCTCCGTCCCACCCCAATATTCAGGCTCCGTCGCATACTTCGGAACTGTTACTCTTATCGTATCCTTCTCTTCAATCGGAATTATCGTACCGACAACAAATTTTCCGCCTGCATCAGGTTTCTTGAAAACCATTAACGATGAACTGAGGGTGATCGGGCGGTAAAAATTAAATGGTGATAATCTTTCGACTATTTCATATTCATCTGTCTTAGAATCAGTTACTTTTTTATAATAAGCTCTGCCTCTGATACTTGATAAACCGCTAATAAAATCTATTCTCGGTACTTTTATTTCATATGTTTTTTCATCAATTTTAGTGTAGCTTGTTATTTGTTCTTCCGGTTTATCACCGTTTTTTATGAAAAATTCAGCTTTGTCAGGTACTAATCCATCCGCATTGTTGCTTATCGTGCAATTAAAAGTAATAAATTGCTCAAAATCTAACAATTCATAATACAAATTCGTAAAGAAATTAATTACTGAAAAGGTGTAGAATGATAACAAATTAATATTATCTAGTAATTCAGACTTCTTAGTAGTGAATATTATCGGATTAATTAATATTTTCGATGAAGTTTTTATTATTCTATCATCTTCGCTTTTTCCATCTTCAATATTTACTGCATCTGCATACAAAATATATGATTTTTGAGTATCCAATATTACAGGTTTTCCGTCAACATCACTCAAAGGATTATTCAAATCTAAGGTCACTGAAAAAACATCATCGTCATTTAATCGGTTTTCTTTTTTTATCGTGTATTCCTCTTTACTTGTGTTATTACTATTCTCCACTATTTTATATTCAATACTGCCTAAATTAGTAATTTTATCTAAATCAAACTCAACTTCTTTATCATAAGCCGATGCCTCAATCGTAAATTTACTATCCGTAGTAATTCCATCAAGAAAGTACTCGGAAACTGTTTTTACTCCATCTTTTTTTGATATGTAAATATCCTTCTTCGGTAGCTTTAAATCAAAATCATATAAATTCACTTCTAAGCTATCCGATGGGTTATCTTTATAAAAAGTAGGAACACCCGAAGTGCTGCTAGATGTCTGTTTATGGAAATGACAATCTTCTGAACCCATAGCATATAATTTTATTTTGGCATTTTTTCCAAAATCCGAAACATCAATTTCCTTGAATTCAAGATCAACATCTTCAGTTGTGCTTAATAATGTACCTTTCTCTTTATCATGTACAATCTCAGCATCCTTGTGTTCTTTATCGTCTGTGTTATAAAATGAAGCCCAGACCGGATAACTTATTGGATTTAACTTTGCCTTGACTTTACAATTACCTTTCTCAGATTTCAAAAAATGCAGAGGTTTTTCCTTATCTGCAAACTTTGGAGGAGAATAAATTGAATACAATCCATACTTTTCATCATCCGTGTATTTAGTCATTGATAAGGCAGTTGTGTTTATTATGTAATGATAGTACATTATCTTATTGATAGCCAAAGTGCCTTTGGGAAACTCACTCCAAGTATGACCGAGGCCAAGATTATGTAAATATTCATGAATCAGAATTGTTGAAAACGCTTGTTTTCTTATATTTACATCCGAAATTGTCATTATAAGATCAAATAAATCTTTAGACAGTAATATCATTGGAGCATTATAAGTTGTTTTATAGTTTTCAGGTGTCCATACCCATGCCGCACCACCTGATCCATTTCCTACTACATCAACTAGAATTATCGGTTTAAAATTTTCCTCTTTAAAGATAATATTTTTATATTGAACTCTATTATATTGAATATAACGAGGATAAAGATTGAGGGTTTTTAATAGATAATAACTAATTGAATCGTTCAGATTTTTCTCATTATAATACCATGCATCTTTTTCTTCGGCATTTACTATTAAGGGTCTATTTAAGCCTGATGAAATATCTACAAAATCAAATTCCGTAAGAGCTGAAATAATATATTGCCTGTAATCGGCTGGAACTCTACTAGTAAATACAAGCTCATATTCTATATTATCAAGATTATTAACAATTGTATTCGTATTTGATTTGATTTGTTTTATATTCAATATATCATTTGTTTTTTCAATATCAATATCATC
>JAKLPX010000277.1 GCA_022013635.1 Candidatus Delongbacteria bacterium | reverse complement strand
TTATATTTGCCTGTAAAATTCCATATATCGTTTTTAAGCTTATTAAATGTAGGGTCTGAGAGCACGGATGTCGTGTATTTTGATATTGCGCCGACATTCTTTGATATTGACATTGCATTATCGTTAAGGATAACCAGAAAATTCTTACCTGAAACGCCGGCGTTATTTAAACCCTCAAATGCCAGACCTCCGGTTATGGATCCGTCGCCTATAACAGAAATAACATTAAAATCCTCTTTTTTGATCTCTTTTGCCATCACAAAACCGAATCCGGCAGAAATAGAAGTGGACGCATGGCCTACGCCGAATGAGTCATATTCGGATTCGGAAGGTTTAATAAATCCGCTGATACCTTTATACTGCCTGTTAGTATGAAAAACATCTCTTCTTCCTGTATAAATTTTATAAGCATAAGCCTGATGACCTACATCCCATACGATTTTATCGTTTGGAAGGTTATAAACTTTCAGTAAAGCTATTGTCAGTTCCACAACGCCTAAACTCGGAGCAAGATGCCCGCCCGTTTTGTCAACATTGTCAATAATGAATTTTCTTGTTTCCTCCGCAAGCGTAATCAATTCTTTCTCGGAAAGTTTTTTGATATCGTCCGGATTATTTATTTTATCTAATATTTTCATCATATTCTTCTCTTTCCGATCTTTCCGAAATAATTTTTTTTACTTTTTCCAGATCTTCTTTTGTGTCCACTCCAAGTGATTCTGTAAAAACTTCAACGCATTTTATTTTGTAACCGTTCTCAAGTATCCTTAGTTGTTCCAAAGATTCGGCTTTTTCAAGGATTGTACTTTCTGATTTAACGAAAGTTTTTAAAAATTCAGTTTTATAAGCATAAATACCGATGTGTTTATAATACGAATCATATTCTCTAAGATTGAAAGGAATTCTCGAACGGGAAAAATAAAGTGCGAAATTATCATTATCGAATACAACTTTCACGATATTTTTATTATCAATTTCGCTTGAATCTTCTATTTTTTTTACAGGAGTTGAACATACTGCAATTTCCGATTCCGCTAATCGCAAAATTAATCTGTCAATCGTATCCGGATTCAACAGCGGTTCATCTCCCTGAATATTGACTACAATGTCGAAATTCTTGTCTTTTATGGCTTCAAAACATCTGTCGGTTCCTGTTCTTATCCCTGAATTGGTAAGGATCACTTTTTTGTTGAAACTCATTAAGTGATTCGATATTCTTTCGTCGTCGGTTGCTACGATTATTTCGTTAAGCATTTTGCATTTTTCAGCTTGTTCAACCACTCTTAGCACCATGCTTTTGCCGTTTATTTCCGCCAGAGGTTTGCCCGGAAATCTGGTTGAAGAATATCGCGCAGGTATGACGCCGATAACATTAAAATCACTCATTAACTATCCTTTTAAGCTCTTCCATATCAAAAGGCTTGTTTAAAAATCCGCAGATTCCGTACTCGACCATTTTTTCGTCAGATAACAATTTATGATAACCGGAAATAATATAAACTTTAGTTCCTGCATACTTGCATTTTATTTTTTTTGCTATGTCTATTCCTGTCATATCTGGCATCAGATAATCGGTTATTACCAAGTCAAAATTATACATTTGAAATTTCTTATCCAGATTATGTCCCGAAGTTATCGCAACGACTTCATGATTGTATATCTTTAATATCTGGGCTAAAACTTCAAGTACTTCCTGTTGATCGTCAATTATAAGAATTTTTTTGCCCATTTAATAAATCTCCCAATTATTTTTAACAAAATAATCCCGAAACGCGAAACCATTTCGACATACCAATACTAACTTTATTCGTTAAAAATTTCAAGCTGTTTTTTTAGAATTTTTGAAATCAAATATAATGTTGAATTATTTATTTTTTATTTCATCAACGGCTTCGTCATGTTTCTGTAATTCTTTTGCTTCCATTTCCTCTGATTTTCTAAGCGTATCATTCGCTTTTTTTCTCATCAGTTTGATTTTCTTCATTTGATTTTCGTGCCTTTTAGCTTCTCTCAGTAGAAGAGTTTCTTTGTCGGGCAAAGTTTTTTCTCTTTTTACATTCGCGACTGATTTGATTTTCTTCTGATTTTTTATATTGATTTTTCCCTCTGCCGGTTTCGGTTCCTTCTCAATATCAGCTTCTGTATCTTCTTCTGTATCTTCTTCTGTATCTTCTTCTGTATCTTCAATATCTTCATCTGTATCTTCATCTGTATCTTCAATATCTTCATCTGTATCTTCTTCTGTATCTTCAATATCAGCTTCTGTATCTTCGATATCTGCTTCCTCTTTCAAAACCGCAGTTCCATTTTCGGTAACTATTTCTGTATCATGAGATTGTTTTTCAAGTTGCATTCCCGTTCCTTCCTCTTGATCTTCCTGAGAAAAAAGGTCTTGTTGAAGAACAGACAAGATACACGATAAGATAAAAAGAACTGCCAAACCTTTCAAATTACTAATCATAATGCCTCCTTATTAAATAGAACTTTTATCCTGCAATTATCACAATATAATCAACGAAATCTCTTAAATCAACAATAATATTTTTAATTTGTTTGATCGAAAAATATTTTATATTTCTGCGACTCTTAATAGAACAAAATCGAAAGAGCAGAGTAAAAGCGGTAAAATAACAATTAAAAGAAACAGGTAATGGATAGAATTAAATTTTTTAAACCTGAATATTTCAACCTTCTGTGGACTTTACTGGCTGTCATATTCTTAATGATCATATCGTTAAAAAACAAGTCCGCACGAAATAAAAGTTATATTAATGAGAAATTACATTCAAAACTTATTGCTTCACTTTCGAAAAGAAAAATAATACTGAAGAAAATTATTCAGATTTTAATTCTATTATTTATAATTGCCGCACTCGTCGGACCTCAGATAGGATCAAAGCTTGTAAAACTTAAAAGACAGGGTATTGATATCGTGGTTGCTGTTGACCTTTCAAAGTCTATGCTGGCGCAGGACATTACACCAAGCCGGCTTAAGAAAACCAAGCATGAGATCAGGAACTTCATCAATAAGCTTGAAGGTGACAGGATCGCTTTAGTCGGTTTTACCAGTAAAGCTTTTATTCAATGCCCTCTTACGACGGATTACGATGCCGCTCTGATGTTTTTGGATATTATGGATACATCACTTCTCCCGCAAGGCGGAACATCCTTGGCTGAGGCAATAAAAGTATCAGGATCGGCTTTTTCAGAAAAAGAAAAAAAACACAAACTTCTAATCGTTATTTCTGACGGAGAAGATCATGAGCATGGTATTTCTGAAGCAGTTGCGGAAGTTAAAGAAAAAGGTGTCGTGGTATATACCATAGGGATAGGTTCGATCGAAGGGGTTCCGATCCCTGTTGACAACGGTTTTCTTAAAGACGATGAGAATAAAACCGTCATCTCTAAACTTAATGAACTTGATCTTAAGAAAATTGCAGCGGAAGGCAACGGAAATTATTATTATACTTCGACAGGTGAAGCTGATCTGGGAGAGATATTTAACGACATCGGAAGACTGGAGAAGAAGGAATACGATGAAAGAACTTTCAAAGATTTTGAGCATAGGTTTCAAATATTTCTTATGTTTGCCTTATCATTACTTTTCCTCGACCTTTTTTTGAATGAAAGCAAAAAGGAGCTTAATCAATGAGGACATTTTTCTTGTTTATTATATTTTTAACATTCAGTCTTAACGCTATTACTTATCTGGACGCAAAGAAGGGCGAAAAAGAATACGAAAAAGGTAATTTCGATGTTTCCGAAAAGAAATTTGAATCCGCTTCGTCATCCAGTACCGAAAAAGATCCTGTCCTTTTCTATAATTTAGGGAATTCGTTATTCCAGCAAAAAAAGTATGATGACGCTTTAAATAAATACGAAGAAGCTTTATCAACAGACAATAAAAAATTAAAG
>JAKLPX010000276.1 GCA_022013635.1 Candidatus Delongbacteria bacterium | reverse complement strand
AGAAGCTTGCAATTATATGAAGCAGCGGTAGCCTATTACAAAAGAAAGGATTATGAAAACAGCAGAAAATTCTTTGAAAAAGCATTGCAATACGATCCGGAAAATAAAGATGCGAAACATAATTTGGCGGTTGTAGAAAAGCAGATGGCATTGATTGACGAAGATAAGAGAACAAAACAGGAAAAGAAAGACAACGCAATAAATAAATCACTGTCTCAGATCAGCGAAGATATTTTAAAACAGGCGGCAAATACCGAAGAAAAAGACGAAGCTTTTTACTGTAAAGCTCTTCGTCTTGATTCCGATTCAACCGAAGAGGAAATCAGAAGCAGGATAAATTCTGAATTCAGGAAATGGAGAACAAGGATAAATTCTCAGAATATTAAGATGCGATCCGAAGCAGAAGAAATGCTTGCGATTATTTCGCAGGCAAGAAGAAAATTATTGAAGTGAGGAAATTATAATGAAACTTATTGGGATTGACTTGGGAACTACCAATTCGGCTATTGCGATGGTCAACGAGTTTGGTAAAGCGGAAATTATTCCGAATAAAGAAGGAGAGAGAATTACGCCTTCGGTAGTTTTATTCGATGATGACCAGATTATAGTGGGAAGTGTAGCGAAACAATCGTCAGTTGCAGAACCTGAAAGAACTGTTTCATCAATTAAATCTCACATTGGAGCCAGCGATTATATTTTTGAATACAAGAAAAACGAATACAAACCCGAAGATATTTCGGCTATGATTTTAAGAAAACTTATCGAAGACGCAGAAAGTTTCTTAAACGAGAAAATTACCGATGTGGTAATAACAGTTCCCGCTTATTTTAACGATAAACAAAGAAAAGCTACGATAGACTCCGGAAAAATTTCAGGCGTTCATGTAACACAGATCATCAACGAACCTACTGCCGCCGCTTTAACTTATGGCCTTGACAAGAAGATTAATCAAAAAATATTGGTATATGACCTTGGCGGCGGGACTTTCGATGTCACAATTATGAGCGTCAATAACATGAATTTCAATGTAATATCAAGCGACGGAGACAGACAATTAGGCGGAAATAATTTCGACGAAAAATTAATGATATATTTAAATGACAAATTCCAGCAACAGCACGACATTGATCTTTTTGAGGATCCCGTTCTTATACAGGATTTAAGACTTAAATCCGAAAATGCGAAGAAAGTTCTTTCTTCAAAATTAAGCACAACGGTTTATTTGTCGGCTAAAGGAAAATCGGCAAGAGTTACTGTCACAAGAAAATTATTTTCCGATCTTATTGCGGATTTTATTACGAGAACCGAACTTTTAGTCAATGCCGTCATGACTGATGCAAATTTGGAATGGAAAGATATCGAGCAGGTTCTTCTCGTCGGGGGTTCGACAAGAATTCCGTCTGTTCAGGATATGATTTTCAGAGTAACGGGAAAAAAGCCGTCAACTCAGGTAAACCCGGACGAAGCCGTCGCTTTAGGGGCTGCGATTCAAGCCGGAATCATATCCGCCAAGGATCAAAATGAAGATGTAAACGATATGGTCAGGATGAAATACGGCGCGATGAATGTTTCCGATGTAACTACGCACAGTTTCGGGGCGATAACTTTAGACGAATTCGACAATAAAAGAAATGCCATAATCATTCCGAAAAACAGTAAAATACCGGTTAGAAAAAGTCAGATATTTTATACATCATCCGTCAATCAAAAACAAGTTAAAATGGTGGTAATTCAGGGAGAGGATCCAGATCCTGATTTCTGCACGACTATAGGAACAACAACTCTTGATTTTCCGCCAAAACCGGAAAATTCTCCGATAATATTCAATTACGAATATGATGTGAACGGCATTATACATGCTACCGCAAAAGATCCTGATACCGGTAAAAAAAGCGAAATTCAGATAACGAGAGAAGGAGCTTTAACAAAAGAGCAGATATCTCAAAAGAAAAATAAATTGAATTCAATGTTCCCGAGAAGAAGGGAATATATTACAAAAGCATCATCCCCAGAAGATTCGACCGAAAACTTTCCAAATCCGCAAAATACAGGAAGAGACAGAAGAGACACAGGTGCAAGTTTGGTAAATGATGTATTCGTCGGTGCCGGATTAAACGACAGCGAGTCTTTTGAAGGCAAACAGATATACAGCGACAGAATATCCGGAGATTCTATAAAAGACGACGGCATTTTAGAAAAATCCGAAATGGAAACTATAACAAGCAAGGATCTGAAAAGAGAGCTTGATGGGGAAGCCACAATCCCCGGTAATACCCCTGATATGTCAGGCGAGATGTTCAAAAGCAGCAATTTCATTGAAAGATTTGATAATAAGAAGGGCGAAGTAAAACCAAAAAATGTAAATAGGCTGAAGATTGAGAAAGAATCGTTTGACGAGTTTACGGAAGACGAACAAATTGAGCGGATTGACGAGCAGATCGAAGCTATGTTTGAAGACGAAAATCAATCCCTGTCGCGTGGAATCGAAAACACCGAAAGTTTTGACGATGCCCTGGATGAAATAGCTACCGTATCGAAAAAAGAAAATTCTTCTAAGAAAACGAAGTTTGATGAAGACGACAAAGAAGAATTAGATTCTGTATTTGATTCTTTTGATGTCGCAGAGTCTGGAGTTGCGGAAGAGGAATACGACAATCCCGATGAAGAAATAGAAAATATTAAATTGGGTGATATAGAAAAAAAACAGGCAGAAAACGAGTTTGATAATATTTCTATGGAGGACTCTTCCGTAGTCGAAAGCCAATCATTTGACGATGAATTGGACGAAATCGGGAAGTCGGAGTTTATAATTGACAGAAGCGAATATTTGACCGATGAGGATATAATGAGAATTAAAGAGGAAGGAAATACAAAAAGCGGCGTCCAGCTTTCCGATATTAATACCGAACAGGAAGAGTCGTTTACGGAAGACGAAGTTAATCAATTATTTTCTTCTCAGGATTCAAAGAATGTAAATAAAGCGGATAAAGCCCCGGAAAAAGTAAAGGAAATCAAAAAAACCGATATTATGGATTGGATTGACGATTAATAGGAGAAGAATTATGACAGAATGTAAAATTTTGCATACAATAATGGATAAGAACAAATTAGCTAAAACTATTAAGAGGATTGCTTCTGAGATAATCGAGAACGATCCGGGACAATACCCTTTGGTAATTGTAGGGATGAAAACCAGAGGCGAATATCTTGCGAACAGAATATGTGCGGAAATATTAAAATTGGAAAACATCAAATTGGAAAAGGGCATTCTCGATGCAACGCTTTTCAGGGATGATTTCAGAGTAAATTTAAAGGTCCCGAATTTTTCGGTAAATGATATGCCGTTTTCAATAGACAATAAAAAAGTTATTCTTGTTGACGATGTTATTTTTACAGGCAGAAGCGCACTGGCCGCAATCAACGCTCTGATGGACAGGGGAAGACCGAAAATAATCAAATTTGCCGCTCTGATTGACAGAGGATTAAGAGAACTTCCTGTCAAACCCGACTATATCGGAGAGACAATAAAAACACTTCCGTCTCAGGAAATCAGAGTAAAACTCGAAGAAATTGATAAAGAAGATGCAGTATATTTAGTTGAAAAAAATTAAAGCGATAGTAATATCGCTTTTTTTTTGTATAAATTAAGTTTATAACTTTAAAATAAGAGGGAAAAATGGACGACAGATTAGGAGACAAACAGCTGCTTAAAATCAAGCACCTTCTCGGCATAAAAGGCATGTGTAAGGAGGATTTGGATCTGATCCTTAAAACTTCAGTGAGTTTTAAGCAGATATTAGATACTCCGAACAAAAAGGTAGCCGCTTTAAAAGGAATAACGGTCGTAAACATGTTCTTTGAGAACTCAACACGAACAAAAATATCGTTCGAAATGGCGGAAAAAAGGCTTTCTGCCGATGTATTGAATTTCGCGGCCTCTTCGTCTTCATTGAAAAAAGGAGAAACGCTCATAGACACCGCAAAGAACATTGAGGCTATGAAGATAGATATGGTCGTTATGCGTCACAGCACTCCGGGCGCGCATAAAATGCTTATGGACAATCTGGATTCGATAATTATCAATGCCGGAGATGGAGCGCATGAGCATCCGACTCAGGCGATCTTAGATTTGATGACGATTGTTGAGCATATACCTGACTTAAAAGGTAAACGAGTTACGCTTGTCGGAGATATTGTTCATTCGAGAGTCGCAATGTCAAACATTCACGCTTTAAAGATTTTCGGAGCTAAAGTACAGGTCTGTGGCCCTTCAACTTTGATGCCGAGAGATATAGAAAAAATGGGCGTCGAAGTAATTTACGATCTTAACGAAGCCATTGAAAACTCAGATGTTATGAATATTTTAAGAATACAACTCGAAAGGCATGTAGGAGCGTCATTCCCGTCTTTAAGGGAATATCATAATTACTGGGGAATTACGAACGAAAAGCTTGCCAGAGCTAAAAACGATATTCTGATACTGCACCCCGGACCTATGAACAGAGGAGTTGAAATTGACGACGATGTTGCCGACGGCGACCATCAGGTGATTTTAGACCAGGTTTTAAACGGAGTTGCTTCAAGAATGGCAGTGCTGTATCTGTTAAGCGCAAATATTGGAGGTGCGAAATGAAGAAAATGATAAATAATATAAATTTAAGCGAACCTTTATTCAAACCGGTCGCGAAAAAATTACTTATAAAGAACGGAACGGTCATTGATGCTTATGCGGAAAAAGAATTTGAATCGGATATTTTAATCATAAACGGTGTTATTGAAAAAATCGCACAGAGTATCAAAGCGGAAAAAGGCTGTGAAGTCATTGACGCAAAAGGAATGTATATTTCAGCCGGATTTTTCGATATGCATGTACATTTAAGAGAACCGGGTTATGAGCAGGCAGAAAATATTGTGTCGGGAACTAATGCGGCGATGTCCGGAGGAATTACAGGCTTGGCGGCGATGGCAAACACTACCCCGTGCGTTGACAACAAATTTATATTAAAAGATATTCAAAGCAGGTCAAAGGAACTTTTGGTTACAGTTCATCAGATTCCTGCCGTAACTATTAAAAGAGAAGGAAAAGTTTTGGCAGAAATGACAGAATTGGCAGAGAACGGAGCTTTGGCTTTTTCCGATGACGGCAACGGAATACAATCGTCGGAGACCATGAAAGGCGCTCTCGAGTACGCTAAAATGTTCGGCACACCTATTCTTGTTCATCCCGAAGACCATTCGTTCACCGAAGGCGTCATGAACGAATCTTTCACTTCGACAGAGTTAGGAATGTCTTATATCCCGGCTATTGCGGAAAGCATCAATATCGCGAGAGATATCGAGATCGCAAGATATGTTGACGGGAAGGTGCATTTCCAGCATGTAAGCGCAAAAGAAAGCGTGGAACTCATCAGAAAAGCGAAAAAGGAAAAACTTAAAATCACCTGCGAAGTAACTCCGCACCATTTCTCATTAACAGATGATAAAGTAAGAACATTCTCGACCGATTATAAAATGAATCCGCCGTTAAGGACTCAGGAAGATGTTGACGCCATCCATAAAGCTTTAAAAGACGGCATTATAGATGTAATAGCCACAGACCATGCCCCGCATCCGTCAGAAAAGAAAAATGTTGAATTTGACTTTGCACCGTTTGGAGTTCTCGGGCTTGAAACAATGTTTTCAGCCGGCATCACATACCTTGTCAAACCGAAAAAACTCAGTCTGATGGAATTTCTGAAAAAAATAACCGTTAATCCGAGAAAGATACTTAATCTCGAACCTGATCTTTTGAAAAAAGGAAGAACTGCCGAAATTACGATTTTTGATCAAAATAAAAAATGGAAAGTTGACAGAAGAAAATTAAAATCATTGTCGCTCAACACCTGCTTCCATGACGACACCCATTACGGCAAAGTGCTTTATACCATAAATAACGGCAAGATATTTAAAGCGTAAATGTCTTGACTAATTGTTCGGAATTTTGTAAATTTAACAATGAAAGTTAAATCTGCAAAAGAGCGAGAGATGTAATGATAAAAAGAGCATTAGAACAAAAACTGAAAGAAGCGGTAAAGAAGTATCCGGTAATTACTTTAACAGGCCCGCGGCAGTCCGGAAAGACTACACTTCTCAAATATGTTTTCCCCGAATATGAATATGTAAGCCTTGAAGATCCCGACAGCAGAAAATATGCTGCTGATGACACAAGAGGATTTTTGTCTCAATATAAGAATGGCGTGATAATTGATGAGGCACAGAGAGTTCCCGACCTTTTCTCATACATACAGGGTATAGTTGATACAGAGAAAAAAAACGGGATGTTTATACTGTCCGGCTCTCAGAATTTTCTTCTATTGCAAAGTATATCACAATCCTTAGCAGGCAGAGCAAGCATTTTCTACCTGATGCCTTTTACAAAGAGAGAACTTGAAGGCGAAAAATCTTTAGAATTAAACGCGGCGGATATAGAAAGCAGTTCAAACAAAGATAAATTTGAAATTTATAGATCAATTCATACAGGATTCTACCCAAGGATACACGATAAAGGCCTTGAGCCGCAGGAATGGCTGAGTGATTATTTTCAATTATATGTTCAGAGGGATGTAAGGTCAATTATAAATGTCGGAGATATCAATCTGTTTACCGATTTCGTCAAATTGTGCGCAGGCAGGACCGGTCAGCTTTTGAATTTATCCTCACTTGCTGCCGATTGCGGTATAAGTAATATGACCGCTCAGAGATGGCTTTCCGTACTGGAAACAAGCTTTATTACTAACAGGCTGAATCCATATCATAAGAATTTTTCAAAAAGAATTATAAAAAGTCCTAAACTGTATTTTTACGATTCAGGTCTTTTATGTTACCTTCTCGGAATAAAAAAACCTGAAGATATCAGGTTATCTCCATACAGAGGAAGCATCTTTGAAAGCTACTGCATTTCAGAGTTCATCAAATCTGCATACAACAGAAAGGAACTGCCTTCCCTTTACTTCTGGAGGGATTCAACTGGGCACGAAGTGGATATGTTAATTGAAGATGGTCAGAAACTAATTCCTGTCGAAATAAAATCCGGAGAAACATTCAGCAGTAGTTTTATTGACGGGCTTAATTACTTTATAAATTTATCTAATGGAGATGTTAACGATGCTTATCTTATTTACGGCGGAAAGCAGAAAATGAAATATAAAGGTATTAGTGTTGTGCCTTCAAGTATAATTTAAAAAAACGAGAAGAATAATATGAAAGCAAAACTAATTTTCATCTTAACATTAGCATTACTGCTAAACATTTCATACGCAAAGCGGACTGCAATGATTGTCGGGGTGCAGAACTACAAAGCTTTCGCGTCACTTGAGGCCTGCCACGGCGATGTTGACGCAATGAAAGAACTACTCATGCAGGGCGGCTTTGAAGACGACAATATCTGGGCGATAAAAGACTCAGGTTACGGCGAAATGCTTACGGCTTCCGATCTTTACTCCAGTGTAACCGCATTTGCAAGGGGAATTCAGAAAGGCGACGAAGTCATTTTCTTCTTTTCCGGTCACGGGATCGGCGGCTCAGACGGCAAGAACTACCTTCTTGGAGCTGACGGAAACATTGACAATCCCGAAAAATACGGAAGCATTTCTGTCGAGGAAATAAAGCAGATTCTAAAAGAAAAGAATCCTTCAGAAGTCGTCATGATAGTTGACGCATGCAGAAACTTCATCAAGAAAGAAGGCAAAGGCACTGGCGAGAAAATAGCCTCAAAACTTAATACCGGAAAAGGCATAAAAGTACAGTCAGCAATAGGCACAGAACCGGTTTCTCAATCCCGAAAGTCTGATAAAACCATCGTCAAAACCATTTATGCCGCAAGCGAAGGCCAGCAGTCTTATGAAAGAAAGGACAAGGGCAAAGGCGCATTCACATACTACATGACCTATCTGAACGACTCACCGAACTCAGCAATGGATATAGATATGTCCAAAGACGGAATAATCACCATAGAGGATCTGGTACAATTTGCCGACAACAGGCTTGGAGACTACACAAAGTCTCAAGGCTTGCCATCTATGAATCCGGTATATCAGACCGAAGGCGGAATAACCTACGAACCATTCATGCTGTTCAGGTACAATGCCGAAAAAGTGGTTGAAGAGCAGAAGAAAACAGGCTCAAAACCGATATTTCAGTACGATGAAAAGGCTGAACTTGCAAAAATAAAAAAATTCACCGAGAACAAAGAATATTTAAAGGAAGAACTGCCTGTCTATCAGCCCAAAATAATAAAAGACAAAACCATCGTCGTTGACAATACAGACCTTTCAAGCTGGAAACTCGCCGCCGCTCAGGAAGATGACACCAAGAGAGCTAAGGCAGACGAAGAAAGAAAAGCAAGAGAGGCAAAAGAAAAAGAACAAATATTTAACGATTTAAAAGCCAAATACAACACAGCCTTAGCAGAACTTGACAGAACGGATGATATTTTTGTAAAACACGAAAAACTTGAAAAACTCAGAAACGAAGTTAATGCCGTAAAATATCCCGAAGTAAAGCAGAAAATACTGCCTTTACTTGAGCCGGTTTACCAAAAAATTAAAGAATCCAAAGGACAAAAGCAGGCAGAGCTTGAAAGCCTGAAACCCCAGTTCGAAAAAGACATAAAAGACATGGAAGAAATGCAGGAATCAACTCTCAGCGACGAACTCAAAGCAAAATACCTTGACGGCTTCAAGAGCAAGTGGAGGGATTACGCTAAAGTGCAGAAGGATCAAACGCTTGGGAAGCGATATAAAGCGTTATATATAAAAAAAGTTGTCGTTTCCAAAACAACAGGCATGGAAATGTTTTTCGTTGAAAGCGGTACATTCATCAGGGAAGGCAGCAATGTTACTTTAAGTGACTTCTACATCGGAAAAACCGAAGTTACTCAGGCGCAATATCAGGCAGTAATGGGTAAGAACCCGAGCAACTTCAAGGGAGATAACAATCCTGTAGAATGTGTTACTTGGAATGACGCAGTTGAGTTTTGCAAACAATTGAGTAAAAAAGAAGGCGTAACCTATCGTCTGCCGACCGAAGCCGAGTGGGAATACGCGGCGAGCGGAGGCAGTATCAGCAGAGGATACGAATATTCCGGAAGCGGGAGCATTGATGATGTGGCATGGTACGATTCAAATTCAGGCCGTGCAACTCATCCTGTCGGTGGCAAAAGAGCTAACGAACTCGGCATTTACGACATGAGCGGAAATGTCTGGGAATGGTGTAATGATTGGTACGGTGATTATACATCTGGTAGTCAGACTAATCCTACAGGTGCAAGTTCGGGCTCTGGCCGCGTTCTTCGCGGCGGCGGCTGGAGCAACAGCGCTACTTTCTGTCGTGTTGCCAATCGGGGCAGCGGCGACCCAGAGTTCAGCTCCGACTCCTACGGCTTCCGCGTTGTCCGTCTCCCATAGTTACATTCGGTTATCCTTTCCGCTTTGAGCTAAAAAAAAAGCAAGAATCTCGAAAATACGGCTCGGGCGTGAGGGACGAACGCCGGAAAGAGTCGTATAAAGAGAGATTCAAGCAGAGAATAGAAAGACTTTCTTTTGTTTCTTTTCTTTGCCAAAGAAAAGAAAGATTAACAAAAATTAGGATTACAGAATGATAAAAATATTTACTGTACCGGCTTTTGATCCGGATGATGATGTGGATGAGATGAATAAATTTATAAGCAGCCATCGGGTCATTGAAGTGCTTAAAGAATTTAATCATGCAGAGTCAGGCGGTTATTGGACATTCTGCATTGAGTATCTTCAAAGCGGAATAAAATACACATCAAAAAATAATAAGCCGAATAAAATAGATTATAAAGCGGTTTTGTCTGAAGAGCAGTTTAAAGTATTTTCAAAGTTAAGAGAAATAAGAAAAGATATTGCAAAGGAAGAAGCTCTGCCGGCATATACTGTGTTTACTGATAAAGAGTTATCTGATATTTCTCAATTAGATGAAGTAAACTTATCAAAATTAAAGACGATCGAAGGCATAGGTGAAAAGAGAGTAGAAAGATACGGACAAAAATTAATAGAAGAATTTGGTAAAAGTGAAAAGAACGGGGAATCTGATAAATAAGATCGCCGATACAGATAATCTGAAATTGGCATTTTATAAAGCGGCAAAAGGTAAGTCGGATAAAAAAGGTGTTATTGAATATCGAAAAAATCTT
>JAKLPX010000275.1 GCA_022013635.1 Candidatus Delongbacteria bacterium | reverse complement strand
AGAAAAAAGACCAGACGAATTTGGGATAATTTTCAAATAATGAGCCTAGAACAAAAGATAACGCAAAAACACTGGTGACAGCACCTCCGAAAACAGCAATTAGAAAGTATAAATTCGTATATTCAGCGAATTTTCTGAATTTTCCTTTAAAAAGCAGTTTAATTGCAGTAATATCAAAAGATTTAATTGAATTTAACAGGGTTTCAAATATTCCAACTATAAGGGCAATCGTACCGCCCGAAACTCCAGGAATTATATTAGCTATGCCAACCCCGATACCTTTTAAAAATAGTATTATATAATTTTTCATTTAAGCCTCAAAATTAAAGTCATTTAATTTTATCCTCTTCCGATCAAAGGTACAAAAATACAGTCTATAATCTCTTCTTTGACAAAACTATTTTCTTCCTTTTTTACTACAGTAAGTTTATGATATCCTTTATGCTCAAGAGGAATAATCATCTTTCCGCCCGGTTTCAACTGTGAAATTAATGCCGATGGGATTTCTTTTGCGCCTGCGGTAACAATAATACCGTCATAAGGCGAATTAGATTTCCAGCCTAAAGTTCCATCACCCACATATATCTGGACATTTTTAATCTCCAGTTTTGATATGTTATCCCGCGCAAAACTTACAAGTTCAGACTTTCTTTCGAGAGAAACAACGAATTTGCAAAGTTTGCTTAGAATGGCGGCTTGATAGCCTGAACCGGTTCCTATTTCAAGAATAATGTCATTCTCAAGAGGTCTTAATAATTGAGTCATCAAAGCTACAATATAAGGTTGAGAAATTGTTTGTTCGAATCCGATAGGCAAGGCGGAATCGTCGTATGAATTTTCAATTCTGCCTTCGGGCACAAATAAATGTCTCGGTATTGATTCAAAGGCAGAAAGTACTCTATTGTCAAGAATACCGCGCCTCTTGAGCTGTATTTCGATCATTTCTTTTTTTGCAAATTCAAAATTAATCATTGTATGTAACATCCCCATAAGATATGTTTTTAATTTCGTGAGTGCTTTTGTTCTCAACATATAAAACGCCGCAGTTGTTAATGGATTTTACGGTGCCTGAAAAAACATCTTCATTTGTTTTTATGGTCAGAGAAATGTTTTTTATGTCTGCTTCTCTGAACCATATCATAGGAATATCGCGGAGGGAATTTGTGCAGTAGCGAATAAATACTGAATTTACGGATTCGAGCAGTTCTTTTTTTATAATTTCAATATCCAACGGCATATCGCTTTCGGATTTAATCGAAGTCCAAGGCTGATCAATTTCTTCAGGCGGTAAAAAATCAAAGACATTTAATCCGACTCCAACAATCACGCAGTCCTTTGAATATTCCGAGAGAATTCCGCATATTTTTTTCCCGGAAGCAAGTACATCATTAGGCCATTTGAGAGCTATTTTATTGTAATCAATATATTTTGTTATTACAGTTTTAACGGCTATAGAAAACAGGAAAGACAGCCTTATTGCGTCAACATTATCGTAAATATTCTTAATCAGAAACGACGCGCAGACGCTTTTATCTTTTTCTCCGAACCATTTCCTCATCAATCTGCCCTTTCCGGCGGTTTGTTCTCTGCTGAATACAACCGTTCCGTCAGGCATACTGTTTGAGTATCTTTTCAAATAAGTATTCGTAGAATCAACTTTTTCCAAAGTAATTATGTTTTGAAAATTTTCCAACTTCATTCTAATTCTCCGAATTGAAGCTATATATTATCTGAATCTTCATAATCTTCTAAATCCTGTTCATCTTTCAGCTCTTCAAGTAAATTAATAATGTCCTCGACATCTTTCTTTGAGACTACGGGCAAAACCGGCGTTCCTTTAATAAATGATAATGAATTTGTAATTTTTCCGATAAAAATTTTATTATTATTAATTGATTTGATTTTCATTTTAACTCTCTTTTTCAAATTCTTTAACGAAATAGACAAAAATTTCTTCCATATAGTATTTACCAGAAATATCTCTCAATTCGTCTATAGTTCCGACTGTGAGCAATTTGCCGTTATTGATTATTCCGATTCTGTCGCAGATTTTTTCTACTTCACCCATGTTATGCGATGAAAAAATTATCGTTTTACCTTCGTTTTTCAAATCTAATATATAGCTGTGGATTTTTTGTGCCACAATTACATCAAGGCCTGCGCTGGGTTCATCCAAAATCAGAACCGGAGGATTATGAACTATAGTTCTCGCAATGGAAGTTATCTGTTTCATGCCCGTAGATAATTTTTCGGAATAAGTATCTGCGTAATCTCCGATATTAAAATATTTTATAATCTGCTCTACTCTCATCGTCAGATTTTCTTTTGAATAATCATTCAGTTCGGCGAAATATGTTATTATTTCCCGCGGGGACAATCTGGGATACAGGGCGGTATTTGAAGACATATAACCGATCGAACGCCTGACATCCTGCGAATTATTTTCGATATCGAATCCTGCAATTTCAATTGTGCCTGAATTCGGCTTCATTAAAGTAGCCATCATTCGCAGAGTAGTAGTCTTGCCGGCACCGTTCGGACCCAAAAGTCCGAAAATTTCGCCTTTGTATGCTGTGAAACTCAAATTGTCAACAGCTTTTACAGTTCCTCTTTGAGGGTCGTAAAATTCCTTATTCAGATTTTTTATAATTATTTTTTCTTCCATCTGTCCATTTTCATTTTGATTTTCTTGGTTAATGATGTGTTGGAGTATCCCAATAATACCTCTTCTTCAAGGAGGAATGGGAATAAAAATTTGTAAAGTAAAAGCACCCAGAGCAATGAAAATAATATAGTTTCAAAAATAAAAAGTACATTAATATCGTTTGCGATAATTAACTTCAACGAAAAAGCTATATTTAGTACCGGAGTCATTGCTATAAGGATATTTGGTTCAACAGCGGGAATTATTATTACAAAAGGCAAATATGTGATTATTGCCATAAAAGGAGAGACAAGCACTCCGCCTTCTTTTCTCTTTGATGCGAATCCGGCGGCAGTTATGAAGATCAGTGAAACGAAAAATGCTATTAATGATAATGAAATTATTGAGATCAGGATGGTTTTAAAATTTAAAACCATGCTCCAATCGAAGTCCAATAAACCTTCTTCAATTTTGCCGAAAAAACTTCTGAAAATCTGCATGATAAAAACTATAAAAAAAGAAAAATTTACCAATCCGGCAATAATCCCGTATATGGTTACGGTGATAAATTTTGAAAGAATGATCTTCTCTCTGCTCAGCGGAATGGTCAGTGTCGTCTCGGAAGTTTTATCCTCAGTATGACCGGAAGCAAGCTCAACAGAAGCTGCAACGCACGAACCGAGAATTGACATGACCGATATCAGAGGAATAATTAAAGATAATACTTTTGTTACTATTTCGTTTTGTCCGTCAATATTTCTTGCAGTAATGTTATATACCTTAAAATATTCCGTAGAATAATTTTTCTTTTCAATCAGTTTTGCAGTTTCGGAATTATAATAAGCGATCAATTTATTTTCAAGTTTGGAGAAAATTTCTTTATGAATTGCGTTTGAACTGTCTATGAATACTTCGTATTTCGGTAAATGGTCTTGCGATGATACAGTTAAAAACAATCCGCTTTTATTTGGATTTATCAAATCCGTATTCTCGGGTATGATATTGCTTAGAGAAAGCAGAGAGTCTTCGATCCCGGAAAACTCTTCGCTTTCGATTTTATAATTCAAAACAATTTTGCGGCTTTCGGAGACCCCTTTTTTTATCATGATAAACTGAGTAATGCCCCAATACATCAGCGGATAAAAAATTATCGGCACTAAAACGACCAGCAAACCCAGCATATTATTTCTGAGAAGGTCTTTTAAGTATATGGAGATTAAAGTTTTCATGCTTTTTGTTTTTGCTTTATGATAATTAACTTACTTCATAATGTCAATGCAATAATCAACGATTAATTCGGAAGGGCTGTTATCAATTATTTTAAACCCGCCTTGAATGTTAGAGTAATTGTCAAGGAAATCGAAAATGATTTTCTCATCGAACTTGGAAATGACCGCGTTACTGCCCAAACCTTCATTCCTTTCAGTCACATTTCTGAATAACAGCACGGGTTTTCCCAGATACGAGCATTCTTCCTGATTGCTTCCACCGTCTGAAATAACGAATTCGGAGCAGGTTATAAGTTTAATGAATCTGAAATAATCATATCTTTGCCTTAATTCAATTCTTTTGACTGAAGCTAATTTATCCAGCAAACCATATTTAATCAATTTTTTTTCCGTCAATTTGTGCATTATGAAAATCAGGTTGATTTTTTCTGATACTTTAATGATTAAATCAACGATTTTAGATAAAATTTCTATATTTTTTAAGTTTTCAAATCTGTGTAATGTTACAATAGCGAATTTTTGTGCTGGTAATCGGATATCTCTGATTTTTTCTATCTCCGGCTTAGCTATGATCAATGAGTCGTAAAGCGTATTCGATAAAGTATTGATTTTTGTGCCTTTAAATTTTTTAAGATTTTCTACTGCCCAATCGCCCGGGCAGAACATTATATCTGCAATTTTGAAAGTAATTATCCTGAAAATTTCTTCGGGGAATGGCTGAAATAAATTAAAAGAACGAAGACCGGATTCGACATGACCGACTTTCAATCCGGAGAATTTCCCCATCAATGCTCCGAGTACCGTGCTTAATGTATCGCCGTGGACCAAAACTATTCCTTTTCTGTCGTTTTTAAATACTTTATTTTTTTGAAAAAATGACTTGATCAAAATCTGAAGAGACCAGAATAACATAGAAAAAACAGATGTTATATCTTTTCCGCTGTATAATTGAAAATCAGGCTTTTTTATATTGAAATTTGATAAGATATCGTCAATTGTTTCTTTATGCTGTCCCGTAGAAATATAGTTATACCCAATTCCTTTTAAAGTCAGAATTTTCATTATCGGCGCCATCTTTATAAGCTGGGCTTTTGTGCCTAAAACAATGTGAATCATAACTGACTTTAAACCTCTTCGATCTTATCATATCTCAATGTAGATATCTGTTCGGATATCAAACCGATCAGAAATATAATGACTCCCACACTGATCAGAAATATAGAAAATTGTGTATATCTCGCACCCAAAATAAAAATTT
>JAKLPX010000274.1 GCA_022013635.1 Candidatus Delongbacteria bacterium | reverse complement strand
TAATAAGAGCCTTGATTACTGGTCAAGAGAAGATTACGATCTTATTCTCGTTGACGAAGCTCACAGATACAGAAATCATACATCAAAGATGTTTGAAAATCTGCAAAGGATTTGTAAATCTAAAAGAAACGGTGAGGGTCTTGTTGCCGGAAAAGATAAAAAGGTAATTTTGATTTCTGCAACGCCTTTAAATAACAGCCCGACTGATCTATATCACCAGCTTCTTTTATTTCAGGATGCGAGAAGAAGCACGCTTGCCGTGAACAATCTCCAAACCTTCTTCGGGCCTATAATTGCAGAATATAAGAACATTCTCAGAAGCGATGATGAAAAACCCGATCTTGACAGGATCAGAAAGCTTTATGAAATAATTCGTGAAAAAATTATTACAAACATTACAGTCCGCAGGACGAGAAGGGATTTAAAGAACTATCCTAAATATTTTGACGATATTAAGGCACAGGGCATAATATTTCCTGAAATAGCTGTACCGAGAGCGGTAAAATACAAGATGAACGCAAAGTTGACAAAATTATTCCATCACAGCCTTTTCTATCTGACAGAAGATGATAGAATTAATTACTTTAGATATCAGGCTATCAGGTATTTAAAGAAAGATTTGAGGGATAAATATTACGAACAGGCTGTTTTGGTATCTAAATCACTTGCCGGAATCATGAAAACTCTTATGGTGAAAAGACTTGAAAGTTCATTTGCAGCATTTAAAATATCTTTGAAGAATCTTGCTCAATCCACTCAGAGAATGATAGATATGTTCGAGAATAAAAAAATTTATATCGCACCTGATCTCAAGCTGAATGATCTTTACGAAAAAGGCTTCACTATCGAAGAAATAGAGAAAATCATTCTTGAAATGGGTATCGAAAACCCAAGAAACAATATTTTCGACCCGGCCGATTTTGATCCAAAGTTTATTGAAGGTCTTAAGAAGGACAACCAATTACTTAATGAGCTTATTCTTGAATGGTCGAAAATTACCGAAGATCCTAAACTTGATACTTTCTTTGAATCTTTCAAAACCCAATTTTTTAACCCTGAAGAGAATATCTCAGGAAAGCTGGTTATATTTACCGAAAGTACTGATACCGCTGATTATCTGAAAGAAAAAATTGAAGCTGAATTAAAGACCGATGTTCTAAATATATCTTCCTCGAACAGAACAAAGCTTTTTGAAACTATTCAGGAGAATTTCGACGCCAACTACACAGGGGATAAAAAGGATAAATACAAAGTTCTGATATCTACGGATGTACTTGCCGAAGGTATCAACCTGCATAGGGCTAATATCGTGATCAATTATGATACGCCATGGAACGCAACAAGGCTGATGCAGAGACTCGGAAGGGTGAACAGGATCGGCGGTAATTCCAAGATGGTTTACAGCTACAATTTCTATCCTTCACAGGAAGGTGATGAGGAGATAAAGCTGTATAAAAACGCACTGGTCAAGCTTCAGGGATTTCATTCCGCTTTCGGGGAAGATGCAAAAATTTACACTCACGAAGAAATGGTTGAGCAGTTCAAGCTCTTCAAAGAAGGAATGAAAGACGATGAGGATAAAAGGCTGCTGTATCTGCGCCTGGTAAGAGAATTTAAGGATAATAATCCGATTGAATTTAAAAGAATAAAACAGTTCCCGCTTAAAGCAAGAACGGCAAGAATTGCAAAAGATGCGGAAAAATCTTTCGCGGCAGACAGCACAGTGGTATTCTTAAAATCACAATACAAAACGGAATTTTATCTCGCAGACGGCACAAGCGAAGTAAAACCTCTAACCTTCCTCGAAGCCGCCGAATATTTCGAGGCTAAATCAAATGAGTTCGGATACGCACTGCCGAAATTCCATTACGATCATGTCTCGGCAGCATTCGATACTTTCGAGAAAGATTTTCTCGGTACAGCCACGGAAACAGTGGCATCAAAAGAAAAATCCGATGCTATTTCAGCGCAGGCTAAGAAGTTTTTAAGAGAACAAAAGGGTCTGACTACAAGAAAAGAAATAAAGCAAGCCTGCGACAGCCTTTGCGAACTGATCGAGAACGGCACTTTTACACCGCTCCCGAATGAAATAAGAAAGCTGAAAAGGAAGCTGGATAAAAAAGAGATAACTGAAGGTCAGGCTGAAAATCTCATAATTCAATACGCAAAGAAATTTCAGGTTACCGCTCCGGAATCGGATGAAACTGAAATCAAGGCTATTGATGCCGATATATCACCCGATATAGTAATTTCCGAAACCTTTATAGGATAATTGTATGAATGAAAGCGAGTTAATAGAATTATTTGAAAAACTATTAGAGGAACAGACCGAGCAGTCGTGGCTGGAATTCAAACTCAATGTAGCCCAAAGCAATGCGAGTGTAACACCCGATGGGATAGGAGAGTATATCTCGGCTTTAGCAAACGGAGCCTGTATTTCAGATAAAGAGTACGGTTATTTAGTACTCGGTGTTGAGGATAAAACACATAAGAAGGTCGGGACATCCTTTAATTACAGAAAATACAAAATAGGGAATCAGGATTTTGAATTATGGTTAAGAGCTTCGGTCACTCCTAAAATCAATTTTGAAATCCATGAGCTCAACTATAACGAAAAGAATTATGTACTTTTTGAAATACCTTCGGCAAAAGGCGAACCGGTCAATTTCAAAAACAAAGCGTTCATAAGAATAAACAGTCAGAAAACAAATCTTCAAAATTATCCTGAATATCTGAGAAAAATATATAATTCGCTTGAAGATTGGAGCGCGAAAACAATCCCTGATGCGAATATTTCTGACCTTGACGAGGATGCGTTAATTACTGCACGAATAAAATTCAAAGATAAGTCGAAAAATGAGTCTTTTTATTCTCAAATAGATAAATGGGACACAAAAACATTGTTAGATAAAGCAAAAATCACAAAAAAAGGCAAAATTACAAACTCTGCCATATTATTACTTGGAAAAAACGAATCTTCGCATTACATTTTGCCTTATATAGCAGAAATCACTTGGAAGTTGGACACGGAAGAAAGAGCTTACGAACATTATGGACCGCCTTTTTTGCTTAATACTACGAAGGTGTTGCAGAGAATAAGAAATTATCAGTATAAATTTTTTCCCAATAACGAATTATTAGCTGTTACCGTTAATAAGTATGAAAATAGAGTAATTCTTGAAGCTGTGCATAATTCGATTGCCCATCAAGATTATTTGCGTCAAGCACGAATTATCGTAACAGAGAAATCAGATAAAGTTATATTTCAAAACAGCGGTAATTTTTTCTCAGGAACACCAGAAGAATATTTCATGGGGGATAAAACACCTGATAAATACAGAAATCCATGGCTTGTAAGAGCGATGGTCAATCTTGGTATGATTGATACGATCGGCTCAGGAATACATACTATGCTGATTGAGCAGAAGAACAGATATTTTCCTCTTCCGGACTACTCTAAGTCTATGTCCGAGAAAGTAATTTTGGAAATTTACGGTCACGAAATAGATGTTAATTATTCTAAAATGCTTATTGAGAATAAAGAACTAGACTTAAAAACTGTGATTTTACTTGATAGAGTGCAGAAAAAACTGAAAATATCAAAAGAAGCAATCGCCCTTTTAAAGAAACACAAATTAATAGAAGGGCGAAGCCCGAATATATTTGTATCTGCAAAGATTGCAGAAGTGACAGATAAAATGGAGGAATACATCCGAAATAAGAGTTTTGATGACAAACACTTTAAAGATATGATAATTGAATATTTAAAGAAATTCGGAAAAGCAAAAAGAGCGGATATTGACAAATTAATTATCCCGAAATTATCTGAAGCCTTATCAGATAAGCAAAAGAAATTTAAAGTTGGAAACTTGCTGTCTGCACTTAGAAATGAGAATAGAATAATAAACAAAGGTTTCGGAATATGGAACTTAACAAACT
>JAKLPX010000273.1 GCA_022013635.1 Candidatus Delongbacteria bacterium | reverse complement strand
GGCAAAAGAGAGTAAATGCCGTTTATTAGAAACCTTAGCCGAAAGAATAATCTTACTGCTGAAAAGCTTTACGGAAATAACTTCTGCAAAGGTTACGGCAAAGAAGCCTTCGTCAATAAAAAATGTAGAGTTCGTATCTGCGGCTGCGAACTTTTAATATCTTGAACAGTTTACTGAATTAAAATGATTTGAATTTTGTGTTTAATATTGTATATTCGATAATTGAAAAAAACGGAGAATAATAATGAAGAGAGAGAAACAATTATGAGATACGGAGATTTTTTATTTTCAAGCGAATCGGTGACCGAAGGACATCCCGATAAAATAGCGGATCAGATATCTGATGCAATACTCGATGCTGCTTTGAAGTTGGATCCATACAGTAGAGTAGCTATTGAAACTTTTGTGACTACAGGTTTAGTAGTTGTTGGTGGTGAAATGACAATAAATAAAGGATATATAGACATTCCCAAGCTGGTTAGGGAAACTATAAAAGAGATTGGTTACGACCATTCCTATATGGGTTTTGATTATGAAACCTGCGGCGTGATTTCAACTATTCAGCAGCAAAGTTTGGATATAGCTCTCGGAGTGGACAGGGCCGGAGCCGGCGATCAGGGAATGATGTTCGGATATGCATGCGACGAAACTCCGGAATATATGCCTTTGCCGATAATGCTGGCGCATAAACTTACACAGCAGTTATCCAAATGCAGAAAAGAAAGTACTCTCGATTTCTTAAGACCCGACGGTAAGTCACAGGTTACGATCAGATATAAAAACTGGATACCCGATTCAATTGATACGGTTGTGATTTCATCTCAGCATGACCCGCTTTTCGGAGGAGATAAACCTACAAAAAGCCAGCTTAAAAAAGAGCATGGAATAATTGAAAATGGTATTGTAGAAAAGGTTATCAAACCGGTTATTCCTTCAAATCTTATCAAGGGAGATTATATTAAACTTATAAATCCGACAGGGAGATTTGTAACCGGCGGGCCTATGGGAGACACCGGTCTTACCGGAAGAAAAATTATCGTTGACACTTACGGCGGATATGCCCGTCACGGAGGAGGAGCTTTCAGCGGCAAGGATTCCACAAAAGTTGACAGATCCGCGGCTTATATGGCACGATATATAGCAAAGAACCTTGTAGCGGCCGGTTTTGCTCAAAAACTTGAAATTCAATTAGCTTATGCCATCGGAGTTGCAGAACCTGTATCGGTCATGGCAGAAACTTTCAGGACAGGCAAAATTTCCGGCGAAGAGATCGTGAAATTGATCAGAAAGCATTTTGACCTGACTCCGGCAGGCATAATAAAAAAGCTCGGATTAAGAAAACCTATATTTAAAAAGACTGCGGCTTACGGTCACTTCGGAAGAGACGGTTTCAGCTGGGAAAAACTCGATATGGTTGACAAACTTCATTCGTAAAGGACAGTTATGAAAAAGTATTTCGGTATAATTTTAATTTTAACTAACTTCATCTTAATTGCCGGCGAATTTGATCTGTTCGAAGAAAAGGAAGAGCTTAATTCTTCCGTATTTCAGGATTTTAAATTTAATAAATTCAGAGCTTCTTATTCTCTCTATCCGACTGAACAAAAGAAAATCGGATTAAGCTTTTCGCGGTATTTCAGCAGGAAATTAGGTTTTTTGATCGAAATGGATCAGAGCGACTCCGGAAGTGATTTTAAAGAGAAAACCGAAATAATCTTTGCAGGCACTTATAAATTTACAAAAAGAGCCTGGACATGGGTATTTACAGGCGATTTTGGTCTGTCTGTCAACGACGATGTCAAAGATTATGACGGCGTGTCGAAAGGTTTCAGAGCAAATCATGTTTACGGAAGATTTTCGGCAGAGTATATTTTCGAAAACGGGCTCGGGCTTGATTTTTCAATGGCCGGAAGGATGCCTATTGAGTTTGATCTCGATGAAGATGTTTCGCCGATACATTCAATCGGATTGATTTATCAATTTTAAATCAGAATATTTATGAAGTATTTTTTTATATTAATTCTGCTTCTGATTTTATCAGTTGCTTTCATAGCTCTTCGCGAAAGCGCTTTGAAGGAATACACTCCTCCGAAACTTGAGTTTATTGATGTCGAAAGCGTTAATAAGGTAAATATTTCTGTTGCAGACAACAAGCGAAGCGGGATTATTATTTTCGATATAGCCAATCTTGCCGGAAATTCAATATCGGATTCTCTTTTTACGCCGGCATTATACAAAATTTCCAAAAAATCTAAAATATTTTATTCGACAATAAATTTATCTCCCGACAGATTTACTTCTTTAAAAAGTTTTATTGAATGTATTCCGCCGTATAAATTTAATGACAACAAAGAGCCTTACAAAAATTACAAAATGATCATATCGGACGAACTCAGGAACAGCTCCGTTTTTAATGAATATGCAAAAAGCGGATACTTAACCAAAAGCTATACTTCCGATTCCTGTCTGTTTTTTAATACGGAAAAATATTTTTTAAAATCGAATCAATTCAAATCGAAAGAGAGAGTTTTGGAGGCTGTATATAAAGATTTGTGCGAAAACATAAATTCCGATTTTATCTTTTATGCAGATATTTCGGACGGATTTAAAGAAAGCGGCAATTACATGAAGGATATTGATCATCTTATAAGACAATTTACGGACAGGATTGAAGAAAAATTTAAAGCCGAACCGTTATACCTCTTTATTTCAACGGAAAGAGAGAATAAGTACGCAAAAACACTGTCTTTTTTTTATCAGACGGGCTGTATTTTATCTGAGGATTCGATAAATGCTTCAATTACGGATATAGCAAAAACGCTTTTAAATTACTCAAAAATAAAATATCCGAACTATTTCGGCGGTTACGACCTTGAAAACGATGATGAGAGCTTATCAAGAGACTATTT
>JAKLPX010000272.1 GCA_022013635.1 Candidatus Delongbacteria bacterium | reverse complement strand
TTTCATCGGCGATAAATCCGCTACGGACTATCTTCAGGCAAGAAACGATTATATAAGCGCAAGGTACAGAAAAATAAATTCTCAATACAATTTTATTTTGTCAAAATATGATCTTTTTAACTCTTTAGGGAGAAAACCGTGAAGAATAAACTCTATATCGGATTTACAATAATTTTATTGGCGATCATTTCAGTTCTGGTTTTCAGACCGGAATCAAAGAAGGATGAAGATAAATTAAAGCAACTGAAAGATCAGGCAGAGACAAAAAAATCTTTCGTCAAGGTGAAAACGACTGATCTGGGCAAAGCACCTCTTGTTATGTATATAAATACAACAGGATCAGCCAAAGCGGAAAAAACTGTCGATATTTATCCTCAGATATCAGGTTTTGTAAAAAAAATATCTGTTGAAGAAAATTCTTTTGTGAAAAAAGGAGATATTCTTTTTACTATAGACAATGAACAATACGATCTGAATTTTCAAAGAGAACAGGACAATCTGTTAAAAGCAAAGATCGAATACGGTATGAGAAAAAATCAGTTAAAAGAGACCGATCAATCCGGAAATCAGGCTAAACTGAACGAAGAGATAAAAAAGATCGACGCAAAAAAGAAGAACGGTTTGATCACTGATGAACAGTATGAAAATTTAAAACTTGATCTTGAGATAGAATACATTTTTAATAAAGGCGGAAGTGCGGAAGTGTTAAAGTCTTCAACAGGGCTGACCCAGGCGCTGATCAGTTATAAAAAAGCAAAACTTGATCTCGAATATTCTGTCGTAAAAGCTAATATTGACGGATATGTAGCTGATCTTAAAATCGTTGAAGGCCAATATGTGACAAGCGGTGTCAAATGTATGAATCTCGTTTCATATAACAACATAATCATGGAAATTCCTGTTTTAGAGAGCGAAGTAGCTGAATTGCAGGAAGGCAGGAATGTTGAAGTAAAATTCGAAGCAATGAAGGATACGATATTTACAGGGATTATAAAAAGTATCAGTCCGGTTATTGACAAAGCTACAGGAACAGGTATGGCTCAGGTAAGAATACAGAATAAAGACCTTCTTATCAAATCAGGCATGAGCGGCAATGTTAAGATCGAAGGCAGAATATATAATGATAAGGTTATAGTCCCTAATGAAGCTATTCTGACAAGAGATAACAGAAAACTGGTTTTTATCGCAAAAGAAAATAAAGCCAAATGGGTTTATGTTACTACAGGACTTTCAAACTATAATATTACAGAAATAATCTTAGAAAAAGAAGACCCTAAGTTAAAATTAGGCGATAAAGTTATTATTTCTAACAACTATACTCTTGCTCATGACGCAGATATTATTATAGTTGATAACTAAAGACTTCTCTTTGTAATAAAATCTCTCAGAGGTATAAATGCTTAGAAATATACTTTCAAGACCGATAACAGTAATCATGATATTCACGGCTATAACAGTTTTCGGAATAATATCATACCAAAAATTACCGGTAAATCTTCTTCCGGACATAAAATATCCTTCTTTAACAGTCTGGACAGAATTGGAAGGAAGTTCACCCGAACAGATCGAAAGACTCGTTACAGAGCCATTAGAAGCCTCGATCGCGGGATTGAAAGATATAATAAAGATAAAATCCGAATCAAAAGAATCAATAAGTCTTATTACAATAGACTTCGCATGGGGAACGGACATGGATTTTGCGGTTCTCTATTTAAGAGAAAAACTGGATGCCGCAACTTTACCGGATACGGCAGGAAGGCCGAATATTTTACGGGTAGATCCGGCTTCAAAACCTATAATAATTCTTTCTATCTCTGGTAAAGATCTTAAATCTGTCCGAGATATTTCCGAACATATCATAAAGAAAAGGATCGAACAGATCGAAGGCGTAGCAATGGCTGATGTCATTGGAGGGGAAGAAGTTGATATAAGGATCGAAGCAGATATTGAAAAATTAAATGTGTATGGCCTTTCGTTTACAAATCTTATAAATGTAATAAAATCAGCCAGCACGAATTCTCCAGGCGGAACAGTAAAGGATGATGTATATATTTACGATCTGGTTATTTCATCAGAATTTAAAAATCTGAGTGATATTGAAAATACTCTTATTAAACAATTGGACAACAAGAGAAATATTTATGTAAAAGATGTAGCTGCTGTAAGCTATAAATCCAAAGAAAAAAGATCTTTCACCCGTTATAATGCGGTAAGCTCAACAGCTATCCTGATAAGGAAAGACGGAGACGCCAATGCAGTTTTGGTTGCCGACATTGTTAAAACAACAATAGACGAACTTAATAATAATCTGGATGTGAATATAAATATCGTGTATGATCAATCTCAATTTATAACCGACTCAATAAATAATGTCGTTTCAGCGATACTACTCGGCGGGCTTTTATCTTTTCTGACATTGTTTTTGTTCTTAAGAGAATTCAAATCACCTTTTAATATTTCACTTGCAATGCCTATAAGTATTTTTTCAACTTTTACACTGTTTTATTTTTCAAAAATATCATTAAACCTTATGTCGCTTTCCGGATTTGCTTTGGGTATAGGTATGCTTGTTGATAATTCGATTGTCGTACTGGAAAATATAGACCGGCACCGGCAGGATACAGCCAATATTTTCGAAGCCTGTTATATAGGTGTTAAAGAAGTAATTTTACCTGTTTCAGCTTCGACCTTTACAACTATTATTGTATTTATGCCTGTTGTTTTCGTTTCGGGTGTAGCCGGTGAGTTATTTAAAGATCAATCCGCATCGGTTGCTTTTGCCCTTATTAGTTCATTATTTGTTTCAATAACCCTAGTTCCTGTCCTATATAACAAAATGGTCATTGGAAAAAAGTCCGATACTTTATTTGACGAGAGTGTAAAAAGTGACGACGGACCGATTTTCAAAACCGGAATTTATTGGACGATTCTTATTTTAATATATTTCTCTATTGTAAAGATCAGCAAAATACCAATAGATGAGCACGCTTTTGCTTATATATTATTTCTTTCTGTGTTAACGGACCCGATCATTAAATCAATTGAATTTCTTATCTTTCACAGAAAAAATCAGGGAATAGATTTTAAACATAAAATCAAATTTTACGGAATAAATGTTGTGTGGTTTGTACTGTTGTTTATGCTCGCTATTCCTGCAGCTTATATATCTAAAGTGGATTATTTCGAACCTATCCATGCTTTCATTTCATTTTCCGGATTAAAATTTCTAAGTCTGTTCGATAATATGCTTTACGATTTTTCATCATTCGTAAACGAATTATTTCAGCCTTATGAAGAGGAATTAAGCACAAAAAGTTTTATGCTCTACTCATATTTGCTTGGAGGAGTAGTTTTTATAGTCAATCTTTTCGGTCTGTTGAATCCTAAAAAACTTTACGGGATCGGAAAAGATATTATGGACGACATCTTCTTTATCGAAAAGATGAGAAGTTCGATCAAAACTTTTTTTAAACTTATCTTCGGATTTATAATCGGATTGTTAATGTTCTATTTTAATATAGCCATAAAAAGTTTCAAATTTATCTTCAAACCTGTTTTTATAGGGTTTGATAAATCTTATAATTTATTTGAAAATATATATCATGAAATACTAATAAAAGCTTTGAATAATAAAGCCTGGACATTCGGTTTATCAATTATGGTATTATTTGTTTCGTACCTCCTTATGATGAATATCGAGAAAAGAATGATGCCTGATGTTGACAGCAGGGAATTCATACTTTCAATAGAATTAAATCCGGGAACAAGTATCTGGACTACTGAGAGCGTAATACAGGATTATGAACAGATCATAATCCAGAAAGAAGGCGTAAGTTCCGCATTTTCAACCGGTGGCATTTACGATGAGAAATCAATACTGACCGGAGCAACAGTTTATAAAGGCGACATACAGGTTAAACTGGAAGACAATGTTTCTACAAATGAATTCATTAATGATCTGAGAAAAGACATTCATGATTATAATTCAAACAAAGATCTGGATATCAAGATCAATATTAACACAGATGTATCTGTTTTAGGCGAAATGCTGCAAGCTGATGAAGGCGATATAAGTATTAAAATATCGGGGAATAATTTGAACGATCTGAGAGAGATCACAGATACGGTAATTCAGAAATTAAAAGAATTTAATAATTTAAGCGAAATTAAATCTGATTTTTCGGGTAATAAACCTCAAATAAGTATAAATTTTAAGAATTCATTTTTAGAAGACAATAATTTATCCGAGCAGGAAATATCTTCGTATATTAAAACAATGATAAAAGGCGAAACTGCAACCCAGATAACTGAAAACAACAAAACGATTGATATAATTGTCGGAACGGATGAGAAATTTAATGAAAATATAAAAAATATTCTGAAGTCAATTTATAAAAAGAACGGCAAATCTTATCCTGTAAGCAAGCTGATCGAGGCAAATTTCCAGAGTGGACCTGAAGCTATAAGGCATGAAAGCCAGGGAAGAGTTATCACCGTAACTGCTAATTTCACCGAGGGAAGGCTCGACCAGGCTGTTACAGAAATAAAAGCGGAAATGGATAAAATAAACTTGTACAGAGGAATGCGAATAGATGTCGGCGGTCAGAATACCGAAATGGAAAAATCAATGACCCAGATAATATTCATGTTCCTGTTATCATTCGTATTAGTTTACATGGTTCTGGCTTCACAATTTGAATCACTTCTAAGTCCATTAATTATTGTCTTAAGTGTTCCGTTCGCGTTCATTGGTGTAGCTTTCGGATTATTTATTACAGGTCAGTCGATCAATATTCTTTCAGGGATCGGTATGATAATGCTTGTCGGCATTGTAGTGAATGACGCAATTGTCAAAGTAGATTTCATTGAGAATTCGGTTAAAGCAGGCTTAAGTGTCAGGGACGCAATAATTGACGCAAGCAGA
>JAKLPX010000271.1 GCA_022013635.1 Candidatus Delongbacteria bacterium | reverse complement strand
GAAAATCCATTCCTTTTGAATCCACAACGGGATATTGAGCTTCCTGCCTGTATTTCTTCGTCAGTTCGGGAAGTTGTTCCTCGATATAGCCCATCAGCTTTCTGACTGTTACGGTTTGACCTTTTGACACAGCTTTACCCTTTAATCCCTCAAGTAGAGTATATGTGAACACACCATGCCCGAGCTCCTTGACCTCAGCCGCAAATTGATCTTTTGATGATGCTGCGACCACATGCACTCCTGTCGCTCTGGATAATTGTGATATTGCTTTTCTGTCCTCAAATCCTCTGAAAGCAAGAAGCGCGGCACCCGATTTGCAGGCATCAATAAGGACTAATACTTTCTGAGCTTTTATATTTTTTATTCTTTCGGCTAATTCGTCTGATGAAATAGCCTTTGAAATTACATCCTCTTCACGCTCAGGATAAATAAGCTCATGCGGTATAAAATACCATTTCTCGTTTATATTCTCACCGTGACCCGCGAGGTAGATCAGAACTGCATCCTGAGGATTTGTTCTTTCAAGCTCTTTCAGCTTTGATAATATTCCTGCCTTTGTAGCTTGTTCGTTATAAATATCTCTAATCTCGGTCTTTTTGAATAATTCCGTCCCATTCTGCCTGAAAAAGTCAGCTATTCCTCTTGCGTCAAGCTCCGCAAAATTTAAATTCAGTGCAGTATTTTTATATTTATTTATCCCTACTGCAAAAACATACAATGATATATCTTTTTCAGGAGCAAGAAGTTTAATTATTATCTCAGATGGATTAGATTCTGTCCTGTCCCTACTGAATCCTACTGCTTTGAAAGTGTTCACACCGTCAATCAAAATGACAGTGTACGATTTCAAGCTTTCTTTTTCTTTAGGAACAATCTTAATACCTCTGGTTTCTTCTCCGATCGCTTTTCCGTTATGATACAGCCTGATCTCATCTATCCCGCCGCCCATATCTTTTGCTGAAACCGTAATTGTAACTTCATCGTTTTTAAGCTCCGAATTTGTTTCAGGCGATATGATTTTTACTTCGGGCGGTAAAGCTACACCGTTCCTAATATCTGCGACAGGATCAACTTTTTTTCCCTGAAGCACAGAAGCTACATAAGCAGGATTGTAATATTTTTCATAAAAATTATCTATGCTGAAAACCTGATTCCCTACTCTGACATTAATATATTTTGCTCCGTTCGGTGATGCATTAAAATAGCCTTCCGGAGTCATCACGATCCACTCCCCATCGGAGAATGAAATAAACTGCGCAACTTCTTTACCGGTTTCAGGATCCCAGAACCTTGTAGTACCGTCAAGACTTCCTGTACATAAAAATCTTCCGTCAGGGGTCATCTCAAGGTTCGTGATCGCACTTTTATGCCCAGTTAGCTCTGCTACAACCTTTTCACTTTTTATGTCATATTTATTTATATTTTGGCTAAAATTACCGGAAAAGAATAAGTAATTCGAATTATATTCAATTCCATCAGAGAAATAACTCCCCTCTTCTTTAATTTTTCTTTTGGATAGATTTTCAAGGGTTTTCAGGTCATATATAGCAAATAATCGTTCTCCTGAACCATCTTCATTCCTAACTGATGAAAATTCATAAATATGGTCCTTCCCGTAAACGAAACTGTCTTTACCTAATAATTTTAAAAACTCACCATCCGGAAATGAATACAATCTTGTTTGTAATGCATGTGAAGGGGCTATTATATACCCGCTGTTAGAATTAACGTATATTCTCCTAACAATAAGTAAGGAATCAGATATAGCTTTGATTTTCTTTCCCGTTTTTATATCACTAATTGTGATTTTATTCTGATTTGCCCAGATAAGATATTTATTATCATCACTAAATTGAAGGAATTCAGTGTGATGGGAGGCTTCTTCTTCAAGTTCCATTTTAACTATCTGTTTTGATGTAGCAATATCCCAGACGATAGCGTTGGATGTCCGACCGTTCCATCCGCCCGTAGCCATTAACTTGCCGTCAGAACTGATCGTAGCTGAACTCATAATACTGCTGCTGTCACGGTCAATTGTTTTTAATAATCTTCCATTTTGATAATCCCAGATATTTACTGCATCATTATAATCATCAGCAGTAAGCATAACATTTCCGGTTTTGCTGATCTTTATCGTTTCCAGCTGATTGGTATAACCTCCAAATTCTTTTGAAATTTTTCCAGATTCCAGATTCCAGAGCATAGGTTTTGAAGTATTATCTCCGACAAGTGCATATTTGCCATCCGGACTGAATTTAATTGAACGCACCCATCCATCTATACCTTTATCAATCTTTCTTATCTCTTTTCCTGTTGATAATTCTATTAGTCTGAACCCCATACACCCACCCAGCAATGCATATCTGCCACCTGAACTGACTGCAATAGCTGATGTGCCATTTGTTGAAAATGAATTAATTTGCCGTCCTGTATCAATATCCCATACTCTTACACTGTCCTGACGATAATCACCTGATAAAATATGTTTTCCATCTGGAGTAATTTCTAACGCCTCTACCCATCCATTTCCTTTATTAAAAGCTATAATTTCTATACCCGTTTTCAAATCCCAGATCCTGATCGTATTGTCCGTTGGCTGTACTTCCTGCATATAGCCGTCAACTTCTTCCGTACCGTTATATCTGTAGCCTGCAATTATCTTTTTCTCGCCTTTAGTTATTACGACAGAAGAAACATCAGGATTCCTTAATGAATCCTTTGAATCTACTTTGTATTCCATGATCAATTTACTCGATTCAATATCCCATAAACTTATTGTTTGATCACCGGCCCCAAATAAAATGTTTTTATCATCGTTACAGAAGAATACAGGGTGTCCGTTGCATGAACTTTCACTTCTGAAAGATTTGAGTTTTTTTCCTGATGAAATATCCCAGATATTTATATTATTTACAAAATTCATATCTCCTGATACTAAATATTTACCGCTAGTGCTTACATCAAGATTTGTTACATCATCTTCGCATTTGAAAGTTTTAACTTCTCTGCCTGATTGGGTTTCCCACAGCTTAATCGTCCCGTCACCGCTTCCGGATAAAATATATTTTCCGTTCTGTATGAATTCAAGGGCATTTGTATAACTGAATGAACCAGAAATATGTCCCATTTGGACAAATATTTCGGGAGTCATATCAAGGCTGTCGGAGTTTAGAATTTCGCTTTCGGTATTTTCGACATTTTCAGTAAGTGAAGATTCCGGTAAATATTGTTCCTGCTTCTGCTCTTTACCGCAGGATAAAACTGCTAATATGATTAATAATAAAATTGGAAATGTAAAATTCTTCTCAAATTTAAAACAGTGCATAAAATTCTCCCTATGCTGTTAAGATAAATATATAGAATAACCTCTGAACTTACAATACTATTTCATTGTTTTAATTTTCAATTCACTTTCAAAAAATTCTGCGGCTTTACTGCTCTTACCTTCCTTCTTCTGAATTTTTATTCCCCGTGTCTTGATCCCTGTATCTTCCAGATTATCGTTGACGATGAAAATAGCTCCCGCGTCTTCAAGTTTAACATCACCGAGTTCATCAGTGCTCGCATAAACCAAGATCTTTTCATTTCCGAATGGCGGTTCGACAGAAAGCTCATAAGTATCTTTACCTGAAGGTAGAGTATAAACCGTTCCACCGTTAAAATAATTATCTTTTCTGAACGGATTCGGTAAAATCTGAACTAACGAACCATCGTTTTGGGCATAAACTACTCTTGCAAAAAACGGTTTGTTTCCCTTTAAATAAAGATTGATCTTTTCACCTGCTTTAAATTCTGTCTGATTTTTATCTGTCCATAATTTAACCGTCAACGGCGCATTTGGAGAATCTATCATTTCAACTTCATTCGGTTTTGCTGTCATTTCTTTTGGAGTAACTTCAACTTTAAGAGTGATTTTATAGCTTTCTCCGGTCAAATTATCTTTAAACCACTCACCCTTCACTTCTTCAAGAACCTTAACTACCGCCTGTGAAAAAGCTTCAACCAAATCTTTTTCAGTAATATAATCCCGAACTGTCGTCTCGGAAGTGATGTATGTGCTGGCATTCTGACTTGCAGCATTCAGCGCATTAGTCTTGGCTTCGTTGATCGTTTCTTTGCGGCTCTTTGTGTCGCCCATGCTCGCAACACCTGTGGCCTCAATAATAACTGATTGAGCGGAAAATAACGATATAAAGCACAAAAACAATAAGATGAATATTATATTCTTCATGGTTTAGTCCTTTTCATTCTTTTGTTTGTTCAGCTCCTGACCGAACCTGTAATTGGTTGAACCGTCAACTGTCCTGATAGCAATATTTTGTATTTTTTCATAAGCGGCGGATAATGCATCGTTTAATTTAGAAATCTGTTTTTTCTGCTCTTCACACAAATTTGTTAAATTTTCAATTTTGCTCTCAAAAACATTAATTTTACCTTCATAGTCTTTGTTAAGCAATGTAATTTGTGCTTTATTTTCGGAAACCTGACGGTCAGTTGCTTCTTTAACAGCTTTACTTACGGCTGTTTCTAATTCTTTCGGGAATCCGGCAACTTTATTTTCCAATTCAGTCATTGAATTTTCTCTTAAATCAACGGCTGATTCTCTTGCTTCAATTTCTTTTAAAGCTTCTTCTGTTTCTCTTGCCTGAACTTCTTTCAATTCTGCAATTTCTTTTAATACTGCCGCTTTTTCATCTTTGAGTTTATTTATAGCCTGCTGTTTTTCCCGTTCAAAAGTGTATAAATATTCTTCTTTTTCTCTTTTACGGTTTTTTTCCTCTACGCTGTCCCGTTCTTTTATTTGCAGATCATGCTCTTTTTTCTCTTTTTCCCATCTCGCTTTGACTTCTTTTATTTCAGCTTCAAATTGTTCTTCCTGAACCGAAATATCCTTTTCAAGTTCTTCTTTCTTTCCCTTGTGAGCATCAATCAGGGCAGCTAAAGTGCCTGCAGCTTTTTCAATATCGTAAAGTTCTTTTAACTGATCTTCGCGAATTTTTACCGCTTCCATTATTTTTTGATATTCGGTGATCTTAAAGTTAAAATCCTGCTCCAGGCCGTTTAAGTTTTTTAAGATCTCACTTTTCAAGGAAGAGATTTGAGCAGATACGCCCGTTGTTACGATGTTGTCGGCTTCTTTGACCGTTTCCGAGTTTTTCTTCTCTTCTATAATTTTCTCAGGATTAAGCTCCTGCTTTCCTTTTGTTTCCAATTTTTTTACCGTTTCGTTATAAGCATCCCAAAGTTCTTTTTTGGTGCTTCTGTCCGTAACCGCTTCTTTCTTTGCCATTTTTTATCTCCCGCTTTTCATAATTATATTAGTTTGATTTTCATAGTTTACTTTCCGTACTTTGTTAATTCTGTTTCATAAAATAATCTTTTAATACCGGCATCAATGCTCATTAATTCCTTGAAGTGGGAATATGAGACACTTCTAAACAAAGCTAAGAAGTGATCATCAGGTACTTTCAATTCGGGCTTTGCCGAAGCCCGAATTATTGAATCTTCCATAAATATTTTGCCTGCTATAGGATATGTAAAGTAAAACTGGCGATATCTTCTTAATTCTCTCTCCTTTACATTAGAAATATTAAGTTTCGTCATTTCATCTGAAATTTTGGACAGTGATGATATGTAGTCTTTGTTCCCTATAACAAGAGCAACTTTAGCTTCTGCAAAAATTAACCCTATCAGGATTAAAATAAGTAATATAATTCGTGTTTTCATAACTCATCCCTCTAAGTTCTATATTTTGATTCCTGTCCTTAAAACTTCGCTTAAAAAAGGATCCGAATCTTTCAAATCTTTTTTTGAAAAAGGATGCGGTTCGATTCTTAGGTCAATCCTCCTGCCTAATTTCATAAGTTCTACCCTTGTATCAAATCTGTCTTTTAATTTATCGAACACTAAAGCAACATCAATATCGCTGTCTTCATTAAAATTTCCTTTTGCATAAGAACCGAAAAGATAAGCATTAATAATTTTATATTTTTCTGTTAAGAGAATATCTATATATTTTTTTACTATTTCAGTAATATTTGCATCAGCCATAATTTGTACTCATTAATTTTCTTAAACCATTTTTTTGAATAATTCGGAGTGCATTTCTTGTAGAATTCAGTTTTATAATCTTCATAACGGGCTTCAATATTAAATGAAGTTATTACCGTCAGATCGTCCATTTGAGATTCAGTTAGCTTTAAATCTGCTTTTTCTGCTATTCTTAATAAATTGTGGATTAAAGGCGGCTGTTCGTTTTTTACTTTGATAAAATATGCTTTTAACAATTTCTCAATAACAAGATGTCCTACAAAAAGAGACCAGCTGTAATCCTTTTTCTCAAACAAATGCTCCATAGCGGTATAGTCCTGCTCCGCAGATTTAACCCAGTGATTTACCATATCTTTTTGTTCCATACGAATCCTTCTTTAACTTTCTTCGCTAAATATACAAAGAAATCTTATTTTCTCCAAATTTCTTGATTTTTCTTTTCTTTAGCTAATATACGAAAACTATTGAAGTTTGTAAAGTTAAGATTTCCTTCGTTTCTCTTTCGGAACGGCTATTTTGCAGTGGTATTGCGAATTAGCCGAAGATTTTTCTTGTAATTACGATTACACTTTATTATATTTACAAAAAACCGGAGTCTGAAATGTACACAAAAAGATCTCTTGAAAATTATATTGATAAGGCTTCAAATCAGTTCCCCGCTTTGCTTTTAATTGGCGCAAGGCAGGTCGGCAAAACAACTTTATTAAAACATTTAAGCACCAATAAGCGGACTTACATTACATTAGACGACCCTGATATTCTAAATCTGGCAAAGAGCGATCCGGCTTTATTCTTCAAGAGATTTCAGACTCCGATACTGATAGATGAAATTCAATACGCTCCCGAATTATTACCTTATATTAAAATCATGATTGACAGTAACAGGCAATCAGGAATGTTCTGGCTGACCGGATCTCAGCAGTTTCATCTTATGAAAGGAGTATCCGAATCATTAGCAGGCAGGGTGGGAATAATCAATCTGCTGGGGTTATCCAAACATGAAATTTTAAATAATAAAAAAGATTACAATCCTTTTTTGCCTACTCTTGAAGAGATTGTTAAAAGAGATGCAATAAATAAAAAATTAAGCCTGAAAGAAATATATCAATTTATCTGGATGGGTTCATACCCCGCTTTATACGGTTCCGGTAATATTGAAAAAGGTTTATTTTACAGTTCATATATTCAGACATACATTCAAAGGGATGTAAGAGATTTAGCCAAAGTAG
>JAKLPX010000270.1 GCA_022013635.1 Candidatus Delongbacteria bacterium | reverse complement strand
TTTAGTGAATTTGCATCCGATAAAACTAAAAATGCGTGGATGGAAGAGGTTTTAAAAGACCTTAAAGGAAAAACTTACGACAAGATATGGTGGAAAACTTATGAAGGTTTCGAACTTGAGCCGTATTATAAGGGGTTTGAGATTGAAAATATAAATATTGCGGAAGATTCTCCGGGAGAATTTCCCTATATTAGAAGCAATAAACCTGTTGAAACGGAAAATTCATGGACAGTCAGACAGGAAATTTCAAACAGCGATCCTGAAACTGCTAAAGACCTGATAGCCGAAGCGATTAAAGGCGGAGCTGAAGGAATAGATCTTAAATTGAACGGCGGTCTGACTTCGGGAAAACCCGGATGCATAAGAAAGTGCGGCTGCTCGAAAGGTTATTTCAGAGGTATCGTTATCAATTCCAAAAACGATTTCACGGGTTTATTCAATTCTGTTGATAACGAAAAATATTCCGTGAACATTGAGGCCGGAGTTGCTTCAAAAGAAATTTTTGACATGTTCAAGGATACTTTAAAGGGTGATTCTAAAGGTTCGATTGATAACGATCCTTTAAAAGAACTCGCTTTGAACGGTGAATATGCGAAAGGCGAAGTTAAAAGATTTGAAGAAATGAAGTCTATATTCGATGCTTGTAGAAAATATCCTGACTTTAAGGGGCTTGTAATTTCTAACGATCATTTTCACGATTCGGGATCAACTATCGTTCAAAAGGTCGCATATTTACTTTCTACCGCAGTTTTTTACAAAGAGAAGATCGCTCCGGAAATATCATTCAGCGAGTTTTCAAAGAATATTGAACTTTCACATTCTATAGGTCAATACTATCTATTGGAGATCGCCGGACTGAGAGCATTGAGACTTTTATGGTCTAATATAGCAGAAGCTTATGATAATTCAGAAAATGTTCAGCCGGTTGATATTCACACAAAAACCGGGCTTTTCAATAAAACTGCATTCGACCCGTATGTGAATATGCTCAGAACTACGACTGAAGCAATGTCAGCTATTACCGGAGGATGCAATTCATTAACGGTACTGCCGTATAATATCTGTGTTGACGAAGCGGATTCTTTTTCTATGCGGATTGCAAGAAACACACAATTGATATTAAGAGATGAAGCACATTTTGATAAATTCATTGATCCTTCAAAAGGTTCTTACTATATAGAAAAAGCAACTGATCTGATCGCAAAAGACGCATGGAAATTATTCCGGCTCCTTGAAGAGAACGGCGGAATTTATGAGGCTCTGAAAAGAGGAGAAATCCAGAGAGAACTAAATGAATTGAAAAAGAAAAGATTGTCGAATTTTTCGATGAGAAGAGATAACCTTGTCGGGACAAATTTTGTCCCGAATTATGCCGAGAAATCGGTTTGCACGGGTAAAAAAGAAAACATTCCTGAACAGAATTCAGATATATTTTCTACTGAATTGTATAAAATTTCTGATCTGAAGATCGAAAATATCAGCCTTTACAGATTATCGGAAGAATTTGAGAAACACAGAAAACTTACTATGAGATATAACAGAGAGAACGATAAAAAAGTTACCGCATTCATGGCTACTGTCGGAAATCCGGCGATGAGAAAGGCGAGGGCTTCCTTCGCTGCGGGTTATCTCGCGGCAGGCGGATTTGATATTATTGACAATACCGGTTTTAAAGACGCTGACGAAGCCGTAAAGGAAGCTTTTATTTCAAAAGCTGAAATAATCGTGATATGTTCAAGCGATGACGAATACCCGCAAGTTGCGCCGGAAATAGCTTCAAAGATCAAATCTGTGAGACCGGGTGCGGTTGTAATTCTTGCCGGTTATCCCAAAGATATTATTGAAGATCTTAAAAAAGCCGGTGTTGACGAGTTCATTCATTTAAGATCGGACTCGATTGAGACTATAAAGAGCATCCAGACAAAACTCGGTATCCTAAAGTAAATCAAAATTATGGGTGATAAAATGAAACCTGATTTTTCAAAAATACAATATAATCAATCTCTTAGATCCGCCGTTAAAGGAAATAAAAAATCTGCTGCCGCTCAGTTTATTTCTCCCGAACAGATCAAAATTGATCCTTTTTACACGAAAAATGATATAGCGGATTTCGAGCATCTCGATTTTGATGCGGGTGTTACTCCGTATCTGAGAGGACCTTTTTCGACAATGGGAGCGACTGCGGCATGGACTGTAAGGCAGTATGCCGGATTTTCGACTGCGGAGGAATCAAATGCTTTCTACAGAAGGAATCTTGCCGCGGGACAGAAAGGTCTTTCAGTCGCTTTTGATCTTGCAACTCACAGAGGATACGATTCAGACCATCCGAGAGTGAAAGGCGATGTCGGAAAAGCTGGTGTCGCAATTGATTCCATTCTTGATATGAATATCCTTTTTGACCACATCCCTCTTAATAAAATGTCGGTTTCGATGACAATGAACGGCGCTGTATTGCCGGTTATGGCTTTTTATATAGTTACAGCTCTTGAACAGGGCGCGAAACTTGAAGATCTGTCGGGAACTATTCAGAACGATATTCTTAAAGAATTCATTG
>JAKLPX010000269.1 GCA_022013635.1 Candidatus Delongbacteria bacterium | reverse complement strand
TGTCAATTTTAATGCATCTTGAGCAAGTTCAGGTAGTCCCAAATCAGTGCTTTGTATGTAGTCGTTTAAACCTTTATAAATTGTTATCCGGAACCTGTCAAATAATTTATCATTGTCTTTGTCTAAATACAAGCCTACTGAGGCGCGATCATATTCACCGCCTTCAATATATCTTATATATATTAATCGTTGATCGTCTGCGTTTCCTGTTTCGTATTCATCATCATCGATAACATTAGTTGAAATAATTTCAGAATTTATAACAGGATATATATTTGTGTTAGATTCAAGATTAATTTGACTTAGTACATTTTTAATATCTAAGTGAATACCCTCCCTAATTGCAGCTTGATTAAATTTTACAGTATAACTACCACTATTACATATTTTATACTTAATTGCATCGCATAAACTCCAACTTTGCCTAAGAGTGGATACATCCTTGTATTGATATGTGTAATTTGTAAATGCTCTAAGAACTGAAACCAGCATAAGTAATATTATTAAACAATTTTTCATTGTAATCACCTACTTTAATATTTTCTGTTGAAGAAATTTGGAGTATCATTGATCTTCTCATAAATTTCAAGAAAAAATTTCAAAGAATCAATTTCATTACTATAAATTAAATCTCTATAGTGCGTAATCCCAGTTGTACGAAATTCTGATGGCGGATATTCTTTTATCAAGTCATTAAATTTTACACTATCAGGCGATTGGTGAGGATCAATTGAATAATATAAAACTCTAAAAGCAGAATCATCTAAACTAACTTCATTATTCTTCACTTTTTTATAATTATCACGGTTATCAGCATCCCAACTAATTTTGTCTATAAAAAACAAGTATTGTCTATTTTTTTCAATTGGTTTATGCTTAGGGTAATAATAGGTATCTCTTTCATCATCCCTAACATAGTAAAACAAATTAAAGTAATCATAACCAACATTAATAAAAAACTTACCTTTCAACATCTCTTGGACTTTTACTTTAAAACATCTTCCTCTTTCAGATTCAGTTTTCACATCATCTATCACTACGCCTGTTAAAATTATCTGACTAAATGCTGATCTGCTTTTAATATTATCAAACCCCCGATGATTGAGATTAACTCCTAATTCAATTAGTTCCTTTATTTTTTTTATATTTATCAAATTCTTAAATAAATGCAGTGCATCATCAAACCATACTATTTGTTTTTGCCCGTAATTATTCTTCAACTCATCAAGTTCTTTTAAGCTGGAAGCTTTTTCCAGATATTGTTCAAACAATTGAGACAAATCGCTTTTTGATTTGTTTTTTACTCCTTCGTGGTTAAGGTTTCTTGCAGTCAGAGCCCAGCCTTCCTCTTCCCAAAACTTTTGAGTAAAGGCTAAACTAATTGATATTAAAACCAATATTATCATCATCCTTTTCATCTTCCCATCTCCTTTATTTCAAGTTTCTTTTTTTAAGTTAATCCTCAAATGAATTCTAATTTCTAAAACTCAAATGAATGCTAAACTGCACCGGCTACTCAGGCACATCTAACTACAAATCCGATCTGCCTGAGAAAATATATCTCTTTTCTCTTGCAAAAATTTCAGCGAGTAAAATATTTAAACTTTTATATTTTGGCAAGTTAATTAATTTCATTTTTTCGTTATTTTCTCACTTATCCTAACTACATTCTTGGGATCACAGCCTTCAAATTTGCCTTTAGGTATTTCTTTCACACCGTCATCTATCGACACCATGATCGGTGCATATCCGTGAAAGTTCTTAATACTGTTTATAACAAGTATGTGCCCGCTTTCTATGGTGCATTTAACTTTAGTGCTATCAAAATCCACTACATAAACTATCCCGATATTGTCAGGATTTGCAAAATGGTTGTTAAGATCAATTTCCTGCCTGCCAAAGTCTTCCTTAGTATGAATATCTTCGATTGGCGTAGCCAAATAAGGCACCTGTGTAGTCGGCGCTCCTATCGTGATCTTTAACGAGTCTCTTACCGTAAACTCACCGTCATAGATTGAAATATATAAGCTGTCTATTCCGCTTTCATTAGCCTTGCTCTCGATTATAAGCTGATCGTCATAGAACGAAATATATGTATCAACCTTGTTCTGCGTAGTCCTCACACTGTAACCCAGCCAGTCTTTATTCGGATCAGTATAATGATCTTTCAAATTTATGTACATAGTCTTGAAATTTGCCGGTGTTTCTATATCTGCGATCTCTGCTTTAATAACCGGCGGCAGGTTGCCTACGACAAACTTAATCTTTGTTTCAAAGAACGCTCCGCCTAAGCCTATCCGTACTGTGCCTGTTGCAATACCTGACGAATCCGGTATTGAGGTGAGTTCAATATAATGATCTTTGATCCCTGCCGTCAGAGTGGTATCGTTATCCAGCGTGACGGTATATGTAAATCCCGCTGTCACTTCGGTACTGAACATATCCGTTATATCTACGCTGTCAGGTTCAAAGTTTACCGGCAGATTCTTTACAGGTATATCATCTTCATTTATTATTACATATTGATCTTCAAACTCAAAATCGTTTCCGTCATCTACGATATTTATGTTTATAGTCTCAATTGTGGGTATTGCTCCGCTTTTATCATCTGCCATTATTGTTAATAACCCCGTGCCGAACACATTTTTTTTACTTTTTACATTTAATGCGGATGATCCTTTTCCACCTTCCGTAAGCGTAATATCAACTAATGCGGTATCCGCACTTATCGAATATGTTATCGGATCGCTTTCGTGATCTTTAAAATGATCGCCGAGATTAATATTCATCTCAGGAAAGTCCTCTGTAATTCCGGTCAGCTCAGAGATCGGCGGGTCGTATTTTGGAGCGTTGAAAGGTATTACATTTACCTTGAATTTTATAACCGTAGTATCTCTGCCGTTATATTCAACTCCGCCGTCATCCTTAAGCCATACTTTCAACTCTGTTTCTCCATTCTCCGTATCTACAGGCTTGTAATAAAGAACAACTTTATCAGCTCCGGGAGTAAATTCATATCTTAGACTGTCTTTTGGCAGTAATTCTTCATTGGAACTCGTTATCTTCATCTCGATTACCTGCTGCGTTGGAAATTTTGATGCTTTCAATGCGTTCGGATCAAATGATATTTCTTTAAAATCTTTATCCTCCCTGACCAGTGCAGTTATTTTTAATGTACCGCTTTCCGTTTCTTCAACGCTGTTTATCTTTACTATATCTTTTAAAATACCTTTTCCGTCAGTTTCGATCTCCTCATAATCTCCAAGGATCGCTCCTTGTCCGTTCGATATTCCGGTTAACTCGATTGACTGACAGCCGCAGTGCTGTATCACTTCCTGATCAGCTACTGCTTTTACTGTCGGCGGCAGATTGATGTCATAGTAAGTCTTCACACAGAAATTGTCAAAATGATGGAATGTGAGTCCGGTATAAGTCGGCGGATTTGATGTGAATGACTCGGGATTCCAGATCGGTGTTCCTGAATTATAATC
>JAKLPX010000268.1 GCA_022013635.1 Candidatus Delongbacteria bacterium | reverse complement strand
TCAGAAGGGGGATCTCCAATTTTACCGGGTTTGTATTGAACTGAAATATCGTCAAAATAGATAGCTTCATCATCTTCTAAAGGATTTTTATTAATTGAAATACTAAATCCGGAACTTCTTGTTTTGTAGATGTATTCTACGAATAAGTATTGTTTATTATTATACCATGTTTCATAATACGAAGGGAACCAATGTTGAAAATCTGTGCGTGAGAAGAATCTATCATGTTCACTTTGACATGGCACAAATATTGTTTGTCCACTCAACATAACTGAATAATCTCCCGTCTTGTCATATTGATCAGTAAAAGCCTCTTTCGGGAGTCCTATCCACATGCAAATTTCAGTATGATAATCTTCCCCACTTTTACAATTAATTGCTTCTGAAGTTATTGAACTACTCTCAACATTGGAAGTCGAATATTTTGTTCCGTATAAACGCGAATAGTTTCTGTCAACGAATGAGTAGGGAAAAGCTGTCCATGTAAGATCAATAGAAGAAGGGAGACCAATACCCCATCCTTTTGTATTACTAATATTCCAATTCGTTAATCCTGAAGTAAATGTTTCATAATATTCACATGGTGTTACTGGAATAGAAATTGTGTAATTAACAGTGGAAATTGATGATGTAAGATTAAATACTAACCTTCCTGCTTCGCCACTGTATTGTGTTTCTACATTAAATTTAACTTTAATCAATTTTGTAGCTGTAGCTTCAATATCACCTATAATTGAGCTGGGATCATATGTGGCATTTGTTATCCACGGTGAAGTTCCATATTCAGGATCAGTATTTAAACTTAATACCATGCCATACATTTTAAAATTTGTACTTGTGTTTTTTATAGAAAGATCAACCCAATTTCCACTGCTGCCCATTACTACATGATTTTCTACCCTATAAGTATCTTTTACACTCTTTTCTGTGTTATTACTGAGTATGGATGGTAAATCTTTCGGAATTACACTATCAAGGAATATGATTACAACTAATAAAGCAAATCTACTACAACTTATCATAAATCACCTTCAACAATTTCTTTTTATCAATTTCTAAACTATGTCAGCAAAATTTAAATATCAGTGATTTAATTGTCAAGTAAAATTTTCGATTTTATTTTTTATTTGGTACCAATTATAATTGATTTTCTTTTTATAAGGTATTAAATTGCCACATAGGGTTAGGAGAACTCTCGTAAAAAAATTAACGAAGGCTAACATTGGCTATATGTCGCGGCGAGGGGAAGTTATTTGCCGCGCTTATAGCCATGACCGTTAGCACTCATTAATTTTTTATTCTTAATACAATCCCTATGTGGCAATATAAAGCAAAAGAAAAAGAAAGAGGCGGAATGTCCCGCCTCTGAGTTTGGTATTTATAGCTACAGAATTATTTCATAAGGATCATCTTCTGAGTAAGAGATTTTCCTTCTACCTCAAGCGTGTAATAGTAAACTCCTGAATTAAATTTGCTACCGTCAAAATCAACGGTGTGTACTCCTGACTGCCTTGTACCATTCGCAAGTTCAGCAACTTTCTGACCGCTGATATTGTAAACGCTCAGTTTAACATCGGCAGTCTTAACCAGTGCGAACTTGAACTGTGTGGTAGGGTTAAACGGATTTGGATAGTTCTGGTAAAGAGTGTGCTGTGAAGGTAATGAGCTTTCCGTAATATCCGAAGGATTGCCTATTGGATTATCATCGCCTTTTCCATACAGTTTTGCGATCAATTCGCGCAAATCGTTAGCCTGATCATCGCTTCTACCTTTTCCGTCGGTATTTTTGAGCATATTGGCAATACCAATATTAATATCAGCCAGAATTATCTCTTCTTCGTTTCCAGCCTCCGCCTTCATCTCCTCCGCAACCAAAATAGCGTCATCATATCTTTTGCCTTTGATATGAGTAGCTACCTTTTTCCCCTTGAAAAACTTCTTATGAGATATATTTTCCGACTCTATAGCTTCATCGTATATTGCTATTAGAACATTATTATCAAGCTCTGCTTTCTCATAAAGGTACGGTAATCTTGCCATGGCAACATAATATTCAGGCGTGTCAAAATATTTTTTAATTATGTGCTCATACAATTTTATTGCAGGTGTTAATTTGTCTTTTGCTTCAAGATTTAATGCATTGGATAATATCCTGCTTTCTGTAGATATAGACTGCATTAAAGTAGGATTTATTCCACCTGTCCCGCAGGGAGCCGAATAGTACGGTTCATAATCTATTGTATAATCGGTATGTCCGAAGAAGTAATCATCAGTCACTACTTCTGCACCCCAGTAATTGTACTGGGCACCTATCAGAATATGCTGATCCCTGATATCTTTCTGCGCTATTGATATACCCGGATAATTGATACTTGAAATGACATCATTATTACGCATATAAACACTGCCGACGGGGATAATACCAATCTGAGCACTTGGGAATATATCGGTATTACTTACATAACCGTTTTTCTTAATTAGGCTGTTAAGCTCCCCGTAAGCTTGCATTTGCTCTGTATTGATTAGTTGAGGAAGGGCATCAGAACCTGAAATTACAATTCCATAATACTTATTATAGCTAATCTCGCATTTCGAAACTGCCGGTGAACTCATTATAAAGGTCGCACCCGTGTTAAAGTGGCTTATTACATTCCTGACAAATTCTCCATCTGAACTTGTAATGGAAATACCTCTTCCATCATCAATTCCTGTGAGAATGTTATCTGTAATTTTGTAGCTGTAACCCGGCTGCATACCGATAAGCTCAATACCATTACCGCATCGTATAAATGTTGAGTTATTAATATCAAATTGATATGTTCCAGTTCCACTTACAGCATAATTAGCATCATGCAATTCTGTATCAGCAATCTTGAGGCTACTTCCATTTTCGCAAGTAATACCTTCCCATTTACCTGTAGGACAGAAGAAAATAACTTTATCGGAAGTGAGATCATTTGTAATCAATTTACCTTTGTTTTTTACTTCAATTCCTGAATTGGTCTCAAAAATTACACCTGAACCATCTTCGAAAACTAGTTCTGAGCCATTCTCTACAATTATTTTCGATCCTGTACCTACTTTCACATAAGTATCAGGTTTTATGTTGAATTTGGAAAGTTGAAAGCTCAATGTTGCATTGTCTCTTACTTTAAAAATGAAATTATCGCTTAGATCAAAATTACCAATAATTCTTGCATTCTTCCCATCGTCAATCACAATTTTCGATCCATTACCGAAAATTATACTACTTCCCTCTTCTATTGTCAGAGTTCCATCGAGTATCACATACGAATTCGGAGATATTGTCAAGGTGGAATTGTTTATAACAGAGATGTCTGCCGTAATATGTTTATAGCCTTCCCATTTTGTACTCTCTATAATATCAAAATCGACGACTTGATTCCATTTATTCTCATCTGTATCAATAAACAATTGTCTGTTGTGGTAAACTTCAATTAAATCTCGAATATGAATTCCATCATAAATATCAATATCTGCCTGATACATAGCAAGTACATTGTCAAATCGATCATTATCTTGCGTAAGGTAACTCAAAGAGGCAAGTTGTAAAGTAGTTACAACTTCTCTTCCAAGTCTGTAACCTTGAGCAGGATCAGTTGCAAGATTATATTCTAGATCCATCAAAGATGATGCCCACATCCTCATTCTAATGTATCGATCTGTGTAATCATTCCAGTAGTAAAAACTTGCTTCATCGCCGTCAATTAATTCTATTATTGTAGGTTCATACAATGGATTATACCAATTACACCTGTCATTCGGACGATAATAAGATAGCTGTCTTCTATAATCAATACTTAAATAATCTGAAATTCCTTCGCTGATACCTTTTAGATCTGTAAAAGTGTAATTAGGAAGTCCTCCTATAAGTAAAGCATCATGTAGTGCGTGTCCTAACTCATGTATAATTACTGATTGATCCTCGCTCGCATCTTTTCCTGTTGTTGGTACTCCATATACAACACTTGCTATGGTTGGGCTGTATGCACCACTCTTAGTTGTTCTAGCATCAAAAATAAGATCTTTATCATTATCTGTTGTTTTATTATCCCATAAGGGATCAAATCCTAATCCTCTTGCATATCTGATCATTTTATCAAGGTGATAATAACAGTTTGTCTCTTCGAACCCGTTCTGTGAGCGATCATAGAGAAAATTAGAAGTTGGTTCCATTGTAATCGGGTCAAAAGGTGCAACAAAATCACTGGAATACGCATACTCGCCTCTAAGTGAATAGAAACCATCAACAGGTGAATTTAAACCGTTAAGATCTTTGTACTTGTATGCGTTGAAAAGTTCGGGATAATCCTGATCGTTATTATCCGGTAATGTGATATCTTCAAAATAAGTTGCAGGATCCGGATCAAAAACACGCCCATAACCGAAATCGAAAATAATATTTTCTTTTACTAAAATGGCACCATTAACCGCATTTACAAGTATATACCAGTCTTCGATATTCTGAGTAACAATTGAAAGCTCCCATACAAGATAAGATGTATTATCACTACCAACAAAAACCTTCAGTTTGTTTTTAATCGGTGATATTATTTCCTCATCAGGATTATCAAAAGTATCTTTTGCTGCTTCAATAGCTTATAAAACACTCACTGAAGGTTCAGTTTGTACTATTATTCCAGGCTTGTAATTATTGGTTACCATTGTTACTCAGAATATCGTATATTGTATCCATCTTTATGTATCCATCATCTGTAGCTACATAGGTTGCGCTCGCGAATAAACTTGTTGCGAAAGTAAAGATGACGGCAAGTAGCATTACTGATATTCTATTATTCATGACTCACTCCTCTTTTTTTAATTTTTGTTAGCTTATCAAATGGATTGTAGCTTGTACTTGGCCTCTACTTCAGCAGTAGCATAGTTTTTGATATACTAAATCTCCCCACCTTTAACCGGTAAAAATATATCCCATTACTAACCTCCTTATTATTTTGTTCTCTTCCGTCCCAAGTAACTACGTATTTTCCTGAGTTTTGCTTTTTTCCTTTAAATAACTCATTAACAAGGTTCCCCTTTATATCATAGACACTTAAACTTACAATCTGATTATTCTCTTGTATAGAATACTCTATGTTAGTAACAGGATTGAAGGGATTGGGATAATTCTGATACAATATACAATTAATAATTTGACACTCTTGTTCAATCCCACTGCTTCCATCGAATTTATATAAAGCATTATTGTCATAACCGAAAGCATAACCTACATTCTCAAAAAATTGTATTTTGTATAAGCTAGCATCTATAGTCTGGTAAGCATCGAATGTAGCACCGCCATCTGTACTCCTGTTAATGATTCCCGGCTCTCCCGTTATCCAAACAGTAGTATCGTTTTGGAAACATATCGTGTATTGGTATTGATTCCATTCTGTTTCATTGAAAAAATATTCTATTGTTTCGAAGTTATCATTTGTTATCAAAACTTCTACACTGGCACCTGGAAAATATGTTACTACGCCTCCTTTATCAGGAGAAATAAAATGAATATCCGCAATGTAATTATGTTCAGGATCCAGGCCTTTATACCACTTCTCACCGCCGTCAGTAGTATAAATTGTCAATCCTTCATCCCACCATCCGTCGCATCCTGCCCATCCGTAATTTTCATCAATAAAGAAAAACTGTTCAACGGCATAGGGATAATAATCTCCGTAATAATTAAAAGGGTGTGTTTCTGTTTGATACCAATTATAACCGCCATCGATTGTTTTATAAATTATTGCCGACTGATCCATAGAATCAATTCCTGTACATATAAAACCGATGTTTTTGTTTGCAAAATAAAAAGGATAGTACGCATTTTTTTCAATTGGAATATACTCAGTCATGTTATTCCATGTATATCCACCATCTATAGTTCTTAAATAGTGATCCGGGTAATCACTGCTGTTTATCCAATATGTTTTCATCCATCCGTGATCAGAATCTGTCATTTCAATGAATGATATACCCTCGTTAGTGTTTGGATGAGTATATATCTTATTCCACTCTTTCCCACCGTTGTTAGTGTGAAAAATTGATCTAGGCTCAGGAAAACTAAACTTAAATACCCACCCTTCATTCTTTGAAATAAAATCTCCTTGTATACCGGAATTGTCATCTGGGTAAGGTGAAATATTTACCCATTGCTGGGTATAAGTTACGGTAAAAAAAGATAAGATTACAATAAAAATTACAAATAATCTGTTGTTTTGCTCCACAAATTGCCTCCTATCATTATAGTTGTATAATAAAAAGATAAAATAATGTTTTGTCAAGTTTTTTCTTTAAATTATTTTTTCGTATATTTGGCATTCCGTGATTCAAACAGTAAGAAATCTGAGACAACATTTTGTTCAGAAAAAATACTTCACTTTAGGTAAGATTATTTGTAAATTGCCACATAGGGTTTAGAGAGGTTAAAGACATGTAAAAAAATAAACGAGGGCTAACATTGGCAAAAACCATGCAGGGGAATAATATTGCACGGATTTTTTGCCATGACCGTTATGGGAAATATTTAGCTTTAATTCTAGTAAGTAATAAGGAGTTTTTAAGAAATGGATTATAGTAGATACTGGTCGCTAACTCAACAAACAATAAGCACCCTAAACAAACAACGAAAACTTAGGTTTAATTCAAATAATGTCCAGAAAATTATTCAATATTTTGAAATAAAGCCTGATAAAAACCTTTTAGATTCTGGGTGTGGCACAGGAGTATTACTTGAATCCATTTCTAATTATTATATGAACGGTATTTCTCTTACTGGTGTAGACAGAGATAGTAGCTTTATTGAAGAGGCAAATTCAAAAAACATTTCTAATTCTCAAT
>JAKLPX010000267.1 GCA_022013635.1 Candidatus Delongbacteria bacterium | reverse complement strand
GGAACAAAGAAAGGTTTCCTGAGGAGTTTTGTTTTCTGTTGAAATATTCGGAAGTTCCGAAACTGAGGTCGCAAATTGCGACCACCTATCTATTTTTTTCAGTATCTGAATTATATTCGCTATGTTTATCTGAAACGGCAAGTTGTAAATTTCCTGCTTTATGATCTTTCTGTTTGGTTGATTTTAAACCGAGTTTTTTCATGATTTTAATAGAATTCGATATCGAAACATCAAGTGCCTTTTTTAAATCCATATTCTCAACTTCACTTGCGGCTTTTTCTTTCCATTCCCATACTTCGATCTGAGCTTTAGATATATTATTCGTTTTCATAAATGACCTCCATAGGCGTACAGATTCTCATGTTGTGCGTATAACCTTCACCGATATTCCATGATATGATCTTTCTTTCTCTGTTGATATTTGCCATGTGTTTATAATTCCAGCTGACAAGAGCGTCTATTTCATAGTAAGTACAAACGGCTATGTGCAAAGCGTCCAAAAGGCTTTTTCTGGGAAGAATGCCCTGCTCCAGGTAGCCTTGAGCTATGGATTCTATTTCATTCTTGTCGGTTTCGATATCTAAAATAATAAGATCGTATTCTGAGATTATTGAAAGCAGTTTAGATTTTTTCTCACCACTTGTAGTCTGATTTATTTCGTTTATTACTATCGGAGAAATATAAGTATTATACTTTTTATTCTTAATAAACTTTTCAAAGAGTTCTTTTGTGATCAATTTGGCTTCAGGTGCATCATCGGCAAAAAGATGATTTATTACGCTTGTATCAAGATAAATGTTCAATTTTTTCATTAATGATTTCTCCAAGGTTAACAAATAACAATATACGAATATTTTATTGTTTTCACTAATGTTTTCTCAGAAGAAGAGCTGGATAAGAATTCAACTATCGCAAATTTTACGATAGTTCAGAATGAAGGCGATGGAATTAAAGAAAATATTCGTTGAAAAGGATTACTGGGTAACTTATGTGATCAGGTCTGTCTTTAAAAATACTTTGGGAGAAGAAGTAATATTCAAAGGCGGAACTTCGCTCCAGAAATGTTTTGACATGATACAGAGATTTTCAGAGGATATTGATCTTGTAATACTCAGAAAGGGGAATGAAAGCAGCAATCAGCTGACAACAAAGCTGCGTAAGATCGGAAAGATCGTTAATCGAATTCTGCCGGAGATCTATGTCGAAAATTTCACGCACAAAAGAGGGATGATAAGAAAAACGGCTCACGAATATAAGAAAGAGTTTGATGAAGATTACGGTCAGGTTAAAGATTTTGTGGCTGTTGAAGCTACCTGGCTGGGATATTTTGAGCCTTATACAAATGCAAAAGTCAGCTCATTTATCTATCAAATGATGAAAGATTCAGGACAAGACGGGTTGGTGAAAGAATACGCGATGGAACCGTTTGAAGTCCTCGTTCTTGATCCGAAACGGACATTCTGCGAAAAGATAATGAGCCTCGTTCGGTTTTCTTATACGGAAGATGCTCTTACTGATCTGAGTTTGAAAATTAGACACACTTATGATCTCAATCAGATGCTTAAAAACAAAGAATTACTTGAATTTTTCGAATCGGAAGATTTTGACGAAATGCTGCTTAAAGTCGGAAACGATGACATTGTAAGCTTCAAAAATAATAATCAATGGCTGAATTATCACCCTGAGAAAGCTAAAATATTCTCAGATACAGAAGAAATATGGCGATCTCTTAAAACAGTTTATCGATCTGACTTCCAAAATCTGGTTTTCGGTGAATTCCCAAATGAAAAAGAGATATTAGAAACACTCTTAAAGATAAAGAATCGTCTTAAAAGTTTGGAGTGGACTGTCAGAATTTAGACAAGTTAAAGTTTAAATATGATAACATTCTAACTCAGTAAGGTCGGACACCCGTGACCGACATATTCAGTTTGATTCTTGAAAAAGCCGCATTGTTTTTGTATATTAGTACGGGCAACGAGAATTACGAGGTTTTATGAATACAAAGCTGAAAATAAAACTTGACAGTGAAGTGATCGAGAAGGTTAAAGACTATTTGACGACTAGGGAACTTGCTTGAAAAGTAATCGACGGACTATAATGCAAAGAGAAAACAGACCCGAAAAATGCCCCGACTGCATGCTTTTCAAAAGTATATGTATTTGCTCCAAGATCAAAAAATTCGACCTTCGAACTAAGATCACACTTTTAATGCACATAAGAGAAATTAATAAAACGACTAATACCGGTAAGCTGGCAAAACTCATGCTGAATAACTGCGGTATCGCAATTCTAGGCAGAAAAGATATTGAACTTCAACCGGAAGAACTGATCTTTAAAGATCATACCAACCTGATACTATTTCCTGCGGCATCGAACGAATTGAATGAAAAGTTTTTATCAACGCTCGAAAAACCTATAAATCTGATCGTTCTTGACGGCAATTATCATCAGGCAGTCAAAATGACCCGGTCTGAACTGTTGAGAGACATCAAAAGGGTCCGTCTGCCTTACGGACAAAAAAGCTCCTACGAGCTGAGAACTGCAAGGGATAGTGAAAAAATATCAACTATTGAAGCCATAATAAAAGCTATCGAAATAATAGAGAACGGACCGGTTGTAAAAGAAATGGAAAAAATATTTCTGAAAATGATTGATGATATTAAAACTAAAATGGGCTCATGTTGATAAACACCCTTCAGCGGCTTCGTAAATATTTTTTAATAATTCTTCAAATGTTTCGCCTTGGGTTACGCAACCAGGTATAGAAGGAATTTCAGCCCAAAAGCCACCTTCTTCCGCTTTTCTTATTATCATTTTCAATTTCATAAATAATCTCCGATTCTTCTATCATTAAATGCAATATACAATAAATTAATCTGTTTATCAAATCTTTCCCCGCCTAAAATCAGTTCAGAAAATTGCGGAAGTATCCTCTGCTGCCTGATCGTCTTTGAAATTAAGGCGACCTTACTTGCTCCAAAACAAAATGACATGTAGCTCTGAATTGGATATTTTAGGCTGTCTTTTTCTTTGTTACTTTCATTTTGGACAAGCAAAAGAAAGTAAGAAATCTCTTCCTTATTTACTTTACCTGCCCGACTGCCCAGTCAAGTGCTTCCTGAAGCATTGAATCTTCCGGTGTTTTAATGAATCCGGTGTCCATCAGTGATTGTGTCATGTTTCTTGAATATTCAATATCAGTTTTAGCCTTGGCAAAGGCTTCGTCCCATGTCATGTTAATTCTTGCTACACCGTCTTTAATTGCCTGCATTGCTACATCAGCGGCTTCAACTGGGAATACCGTTGCTTCGCTCATTGTAGGAACTATATTTTCAGGATCAATACCGCGTTTCTCTGCGTAGTCAGCCAAAGAGTGAGCTGCTGCGATTGCCATTGTGTCGGTGATCTTTCTTGCTCTTACCATTAAAGCGCCTTTAAGAATTCCGGGAAAGCCTATAGAATTATTCACCTGATTCGGAAAGTCTCCCCTGCCCGTTGCGACAATGTATGCGCCTGCCTCTTTTGCGGCGTAAGGATAAATTTCAGGAACAGGGTTTGCGCATGTGAAAACGATGGATTTTTCTGCCATAGCCGATATCCATTCTTTTTTGACCGTATCAGGTCCGGGAGTAGATAGAGCTATAAGGACATCAGCGCCTTTAAACGCATCTTCGATAGATGTAACCTGACCTTTATTTGTTTTTTCGCACAGCTCCCACTTTCTGTAAAATCTCTTATCCGCTTTAATATCTTCTCTGCCTTTGTTCAATGAGCCTTTTGTATCAAACATAATAAGATTACCGGGATCAGCTCCGTCAGTTATGATAAGTCTTGCGATTGTCGTATTTGATGCTCCTGCGCCTAAAAAGACGATTTTAACATCTTTAATACTTTTTTTAACGAGTTTCAAAGCATTTATCAGACCTGCTAAAGTAACACTCGCGGTTCCCTGCGCATCATCATGCCATACCGGAATGTCACATTCTTCGCGTAATACATCAAGAACTTTAAAGCAGTTCGGTTGAGAAATATCTTCCAAGTTAATTGCACCGAAACTATGCTGAACCATTTTTACAAATTCAATGATCTTTTCGGGATCGTTCTTGCCGTTTTTACCTTTACTGTCAACACACAGAGCAACCGCATCAACACCGCCGAGATATTTCATTAAGAATGCTTTACCTTCCATAACTCCAAGTCCGCCTGCAGGAGTACAATCACCATCGCCGAGAACTCTTGTAGAATCACTTACGACTCCAACAAGGTTTCCTCTGTTTGTGAGATCAAATGAAGCTTCGTTATTCTCTCGGATATCGGTAGAAACTTTAGAGACGCCGGGAGTGTACCAGACATTGAACCAGTTGAAGCCGAATACGCCAGCTTTCGGGACGGTCTGTATCTTTCCGCCGTAGAATTTATGTGCAGTCTGAGAAAGTTTTTTTAGGAACGCTGTTTTTGCTTTTGCAATCTGTTCCTGGCTGAAATCGTCAGGGAAAACTTTGTTTAGATTTGATAGATCCATCTTGATCTTTTCCATCATTTACTCCCTTAATTATTTATAATTTCGTTATCTCTTATATTTTTTTACACCCTCTACAAAGATGTCGTTCCCATTAATATCATTTGCTACTATACATGGAAAATTCTCGACTTCCAGCTTTCTTATTGCTTCTGCTCCAAGATCTTCATATGCGATTATTTCAGATTTTTTTATTGATTCCGCAATAACTACAGCCGCACCGCCTATCGCAGCAAGATATACCGCTTTGTTCTTTATCATAGATTCTATTACAGGTTTGCTTCTTTCTCCTTTTCCGATCATAGCTTTTATACCTGCATCCATCAATGCGGGAGCGTAAGGATCCATTCTGTAGCTTGTTGTCGGACCTGCCGATCCTATCGCTTTTCCGGGAGGAGTAGGTGCCGGACCTACATAATATATCGCCTGCCCCTGAGGGTCAAACGGTAATTTTTCACCTTTATCAAGCAATTGAACCAGTCTTTTATGGGCTGCATCCCTTGCAGTATAGATCGTACCGGTAATAAATACCTTATCACCGATCTGGAGGTCAGTCAGGTCTTTACTATCTATCGGTGTTTTTAGATAAACTGTTTTAGCCATAATGCCTCCGTATTATAATATTATTGATTTATGTCTCGCTGCATGGCATTGCACATTGACCGCTACAGGCATTGATGCAATATGACAGGGCTTTGTCAGTATATGAACAGCCAGAGCCGTTGTCCTGCCGCCCAGTCCCTGTGGACCGATCCCGAGATCGTTGATTCTCTTAAGCAATTCTTCTTCATATTGATCCCATTTCGGTTCCGGATTTGGCGATCCGATCTCTCTCAAAAGAGATTTTTTTGCCAAAAGAGCGCTTTGCTCGAAATTTCCGCCGAGTCCGACACCGACAACAATAGGAGGACATGGGTTTCCGCCTGACCTTCTGATCCGGTCAACGACAAAATCCATCACGCCTTCGATACCGTCGGCTGCTTTCATCATCTTTACTTCGCTCATATTTTCCGACCCGCCGCCTTTCGGAGCAATGGTAATCTTAATCTTGTCGCCCTGCACAATTTCGGTGTAAATTATAGCGGGAGTATTATCGGTTGTATTCTTCCGTTCGATTATCGGATCATTCACCATTGATTTTCTCAAATAACCCTCTTTGTAACCCTGCCGCACACCTTCGTTTATTGCTTCGGTAAAATCACCGCCGACCAGATGTACATCCTGTCCGAGTTCTACAAAGATCACAGCAATTCCGGTGTCCTGACAGATAGGCATCTTTTCTTTTGCAGCGAGTTCATAGTTTTTAAGAAGAATGTTCATGACTTCAACTCCGGTCTCGGATTCTTCCTTCTCCTTGAGTGAGATCATTCTATCAATAACATCCTGCCCGAGATAATAATTCGCTTCAATACTAAGTTTTTTTACCGAGGAAATAATGTCGCTAACATGAATTTCTCTCATAATTACTCCGTATATTATAATTTATCCATTATATTCTTTATTGTTTCGCCTATAACAGCCGGGCTGTCCGCAACTGAAACTCCCGCAGCTTTTAATGCATCCATTTTCTCAGAAGCTGTACCTTTGCTTCCGGCTATGATAGCTCCGGCGTGACCCATTCTTTTTCCCTTTGGTGCAGTCTGCCCTGCGATAAATGCTACGACAGGTTTAGAAAAATGCTCTTTTATATATTTTGCAGCCTGTATTTCCAAGTCGCCGCCGATCTCACCGATCATTACCACAGCTTTTGTTTCATCATCTTTCTCAAATTGTTCTAAGGCATCAATGAACGAAGTACCGATTATCGGATCTCCGCCTATACCGATCGCAGTAGAAATTCCCAAACCTGCTTTTACGATTTGATTAGCTGCTTCATAAGTCAATGTACCTGATTTAGAGATTAAGCCTATACTGCCTTTTTTAAATATAAATCCCGGCATGATACCGATCTTGGTTTCTTCAGGAGTGATAATTCCCGGACAATTTGGACCGATCAATATTGAGCCGTTTTTAATTACAAACTTTTTTGCTATCATTATATCTTTTACGGGAATACCTTCGGTTATACATACAATAATTTTAATTCCGGCTGCGGCGGCTTCCATTATTGCGTCTGCTCCATAAGCCGGCGGAACAAAAATCAGAGACACATCAGCACCTGTTTGCTCTACAGCTTCTTTAACTGTATTGTAAACATCCTTATCCAGATGATTCTGTCCGCCTTTTCCGGGAGTGATGCCACCCACGACATTTGTGCCGTATTCAATACATTGCTGAGCATGAAAAGTGCCTTCCTTGCCGGTAAAGCCCTGAATTATCACTTTTGAATCTTTATTTACGAAGATGCTCATATTATTTTCCCTCCGCGGCTTTGACAGCTAATTTTGCGCCGTCAGCAAGGTCTTTAGCCGGAATAATATTTTCGATATTGGCATTCCTTAATATTTCTGAAGCTTCTTCTGAATTTGTACCATCAAGCCTGACAATAATTGGAACAGTAACTTTAGTTAATTTTATTGCTTCTAAAATACCATTAGCAATTCTGTCGCAGCGGACAATACCTCCGAATATATTTACAAAGATCGCTTTAACATTCTGATCTTTTAATATGATCTCAAATCCTTTAGCTACAGTGCTTGCGCTGGCTCCGCCTCCGACATCCAGAAAATTAGCCGGATTTCCACCCTCATGTTTGATAATATCCATGGTTGACATTGCCAGTCCTGCACCATTTACCATGCATCCGACATTCCCGTCTAATTTTACATAGTTCAATCCGTATTTTCCGGCTTCCATTTCAGCGGGTTCTTCCTCTGAAAAATCCCTCATCCCTACAATATCATCATGCCTGTAAAGCGCATTGTCGTCAAAAGCTATTTTTGCGTCAAGAGCCAGAAATTTATCGTCATTCGTAAGAACAAGCGGATTGATCTCAACTATGCTTGCATCGAGATCTATATAAAGTTCATATAATTTCTTAGCAAAGAAATAGAATTCTTTCAACTGATTTTTATGAAGTCCGATCTTAAATCCCATCTCCATGATCTGAAATGCCTGTAAACCGTATAAAGGATCAATATAAACTTTTATGATCTTCCCGGGAGTTTCTTCGGCTACCTTCTCGATCTCCATTCCGCCTTCGGTGGAAACCATCATCACCGGCAATTCTGAAGCTCTGTCGAGAACCATACCAAGATAAAATTCCTTGGCTATATCAACTCCGCCTTCAATATATACCTTTCTTACAAATTGCCCTTCATGTCCTGTCTGAGCAGTCACAAGATTCATGCCGAGAATGCTTTTTGCGTGGTCGCTCACTTCTGTCAATGACCTTGCGAGTTTTACTCCCCCGCCCTTTCCTCTTCCGCCTGCATGGATCTGAGCTTTTACTGCCCATACCCCGCCACCGATCTCTCTAGCAGCCTCCATCGCATCTTCCGGATTATGTATCATCTTACCTTTTGGGATCGGAATGTCATACATAGCAAATAATTCCTTCGCCTGATATTCATGAATTTTCATATTTTATCCGTTTTAAATAAGTGTTCCGTTATACTCCTGGATCAGTTGTTTAGCTTTTACATGATCAGGTATATAGTCCGGTAATATTATAGGAGAAACTTTACTTCTTTCTATTCCTAAAGCCTCAACTTCCTTATTATAAGCTAATACATGATCTAATGATAAATTTCCTGCATCTTCTATCGTTTTTGCTCTTTCTGATGCATACTGTCCGGCTCTTTTTCCGAATACTATTATATCAAGTTGAGAATTACCCATAAGTCTGTTCCTTCCGTGAACACCGCCTGTAGCCTCTCCTGCCACATAAAGACCCGGAACATTCGTTTCACATCTGTCATTGATATCAATCCCGCCGTTTTGATAATGAAGCGTAGGATAAACCAACATCGGTACTTCTCTTATATCAATACCGAACCTTTGATACTGCCTTAACATTGCAGGAAGTTCTTTTTCGATCGTTCCTTCACCGTTTATCTGGTCGATCAAAGGTGTGTCGAGCCAAATTCCCTTGATTCCTGATGGAGTAGAGATCCCTTTTCCATTATTACATTCACGAATGAAAGCAGAAGCTTCAACATCACGCGGTTCTAAGGGGTAAACGAAAAGTTCACCATCTTTATTAACAGGTTGAGCACCTATTGCTCTTATTTTTTCAGTACATAAGAATCCCACGATCTGCTCGGGATAAACTGCTCCTGTCGGGTGATATTGCACTGAGTCCATGTACAACAAGTGTGCACCTGCCCTGTACGCAAAAGCAATACCATCAGCCGTTGCGCCGTAGTGATTGCTTGTTTCGAATCCTCTTATATGTAATCTTCCGAAACCACCTGTTGAAATAATAACAGACTTCGCTTTAACAATCGAAAATTGTTTGTTTTCCAAATGATACATTACTGCACCCGAAACCTCTTTCTTATCGTTAAGCAACAATTCGACAATAGCTGTATATTCAATATATTTTATTTTATCGGCTCTGTTATAAACCTCATCTCTTATGACCTTACAAATCGCCGCTCCGGTATAATCTCTTGCCGAATGCATTCTGTTCCGGCTTGTTCCGCCGCCCGGTTGTACAACCATCTGTCCGGATTCTTTTTTATCGAACATAACACCCATATCTTCAAGCCATTTAATGGATAAAGGCGCATCGTTAACAAGTGCTTTTACAAGGTCGGGTTTGTTGTCGAAATGTCCGCCGCCCATTACATCAAGATAGTGAATTATCGGTGAATCATCTGCCTGATCTGCTGCCTGGATACCTCCCTGAGCCATCATTGAGTTCGAATCTCCGAGACGCAGTTTTGTTGCGAGAAGAACTTCAGATCCCTGTTCTGAAGCAACTATAGCAGCTGACATTCCAGCTGATCCTGCTCCGATTACAAGCACATCTGTTTTAATATCCGCTTTTGACAGATCAAAATTCTTTATATCAATTCTTGAATATCTCTCTAACATTTCTGCAATTTCAGTTGTCATGACCATACCTTTATCAGGCCCGATCCTAACTTTTGTCCTGGCTTCGGCTTTATAATCAGGATGATTTTCATTTAATACCTCTTCCCTTTCCTGCTTGTTCATTCCGGGGTAGATCATCTTGCCGAGTTTTCTAGCAAGTTCTAATCTATCCGGTCTCGTAGCTTCAACTTTTTTTATAGATTCCTGCATATATTCTGGATACATGATATCTCCCTAAGATATTTTTATTTCACGGTTATAGTATTTATCCACCAGTTTTTGCTTTTCCATTGTGGCAAGTTCTTCAAGTTCTTTGACATATTTGCCTTCTATGATCTCATTTGCTCTTACTTCAAGTTCAGGGCTTTTCGGAGCAATATATTTTCCGTAGAGTCTTTGAGCCAGAATTGCCGCATTGAACTGAACAATCTCAGCGGGACAACGAAGCGCACACAGACCGCATCTTATACAGTCAAAGGACAGGTTCGCCGCTTCAGCAATATCACCTTTGATTATTGCCTGGATGTAATCCATTACTTGAATGTCCTGAGGACATGCTTTAGTACAAGTATTACAAGAAACGCATCTAAACACGCTCGGATACAAGTTCATGAATGTACCTGCATCAGGTGTGATCTCATCCATATCATAGATAGGTTTGTCAGCGGGAACAAAAGGTATCTGAGCTATATACATTTCGTCTGTAACCACTGTTTGGCAGCCTAGACCACCTTTTAATTTGTAGTCACCTTTTTCTCTGTAAACTGTTGCGCAAGCACCACAAAATCCTTCTCGACACCCTACGCCTCTTTTCAGTTGAAATCCCGCGTATTCAAATGCTCCGACTATGGTTGAGCCTTCCGGGACCATGTACGCTTCGCCCATAACATATACCTTTACCATTTTTTGAGTATCCGACATAATTACTCCCGTTATTATATTAATTTTTTTTCTTTCAGCAGAGGTTTAGGATCAATATAATTTCCATCTAATCCGATAAATTCTTCTTTAAGCCCGAATGCCACTGCCATTAATTGTGAAAAATAGAATACAGGCATTGTTCTGAAACCGTGATCTTTTTTAATTATCTCTTTCTGTCTGTTATCAAGATTGAATGCGCACAACGGACATGAAGTAATTATTGTGTCCGCTCCGGATTTTCTTGCATTTTCGATAATTCCTTTAGCCAGATTTATGACAATATCTTTATTATTTACTGTGTGATAACTCCCGCAGCATCTGCTTTTGGCATCCCATTTTACGGGTTTTCCGCCTAATGACGATATCAGATTTTCCATTACGGAAGGTTCTTCCGGATTATCAATTCCGATGTCTTTGGGTCTTAAAAGCATACAGCCATAATACGGTGCTATCTTAAGATCCTTTAGAGATTTAACGGATTTTTCTTTTATCCTGCCGAGAATTTCTTCGTCAAGTAACTCAAAATAGTGAATTACTTCAACTCCGCCAAGATAATCTTTTTCCAGATACATGAAGTCATTGATGGATTTCATATCTTCAGGTTTGTTCTTTACCCTCTGATTTGTCCTCTTCATAGAATTGAAGCACATTGAACACAGCGTTAAAAGCCTATTGCCGTTCGCTTGGCCTGAATCGTTCATTTCCTGAACCCTGATAAGATTTCTGACAGGGGCTATATGTTTCATCAGATCGTCTGTGGATAGCGAAGAAACTACACCGCAGCAGTTCCATTTCGGTATTTCAGTAAGTTCAATACCGATCATTTTACTCGCTTCAATTGCGGAAACCTCGAAATTTTTTGCTTTTGTTTTAAGGGTACATCCCGGAAAATAAGGGATCTTTATATTTTCTTTCATTTTATAATGTCCTGAAATTTATTTCAATTTTTGTTACTTAAATTATTTCCGGCATTATCCGGTGAATTTTCTGAAAGCGGATACGACTGCGATGGAAGGAAGTTCATTGGCATCTTCAGGTGTTATGTCATCAATATTTATTTTGTCTATCGCCTGTCTTAATTTTACCTGCCTGAGAGCTTCCGATACCTTTGAAACATCAAGCATTCTCGGACACCTTACGGTACAGGTATAGCATGAAGCGCAGATCCACATAGTTTTTGAATCCATAACATCAGTTTGACCGAGCATTGTTTTTCTCATGATCTGTGACGGAGTGATATCCATGTCCTCTACAAAAGGACATCCTCCGGAGCAGGTTCCGCACTGATCGCACAGAGTGATCGTTTCTCCGCTGAGTTCCTGTATTTTCTTTAAAAATTCGATACCTTTATCGTTCAATGTTATTTTCTTAGGCATAATTTCTCCCTTATTTCGGTGCTGATCGGATCGGCTGTCTTTAACGATTCCGCAATTGCAGTAACATTATTGACGAACTTGGCCAGTGCACCCGCATTGAATTCTTCGAAATATATTCTTTGTCCTTTAACTCCGGATCCTTTCAGTTTTTCTTCCGTGATCTTAATATTATTTTTAGCCGTGACGCTGGTCCATTCCACCCGTAAATTCTCTTTCTCGCAGTCTCCGACCATTATAGCGTCCGCGCCTTTCTTGAACGCGTAAAGCATCAGTTTCGATGTTACTCTTCCGCTGGTAGGCATTCTGATTATCCGGACATCAGCCGTGTATTTCATTTTTCTGACACCGAGCGCGTCTGCTACTCTGTAAGTACAGTTATTATCGGCAAATACAAGTATTCTTTTTTCATTTTCTTTTCTGTTCCTGAATATCACATCTATCTGAGCGTAAACCTGTTCGTTTGTATAGGCATGAAGATCTAACGCTTCCACCGGACAGCTTTCCAGACATGACCCGCAGCCGAGACACAGCGCTTCAACGACTTCAGCCTTTCCGACTGAGTTCATTGTGATCGCGTTCTTCGGACATTTTGAAATACATGATTTGCAACCGTCGCAGATATCCTGATGTACGAACGCGAGTATCGGATCGATCTTGAATTCTTTCTGGGCAAGTGTCACTATTACCCTTGCAGCCGCAGCGCTTGCCTGAGTTACGGTATCCGGAATGTCTTTTGGTCCCTGTGCGGCACCTGCGATAAATACTCCTTCAATAAGAGTGTCGACCGGTTTATATTTCGGATGCGCTTCTTTTAAAAATCCGTCCTCGCTCTTTGCGAGTTTGAGATAGTTTGCTATTTTGTCAGTTGATTTGCTTAATTCCATACCGTTTGCAAGTACTACAAGGTCGAAATCGCTTTCGATAATCTGTCTTGTCAGCGTATCCTCAACCGTAACGGTAACTTGCTTTGTGGCTGTGTTTTCTGTGAAATGGGACGGTTTACCTCTGACGAATTTTACACCCATCTTTTGAGCTTTCTTATAATACTCCTCGAACCCTTTTCCGAAAGCCCTCAGATCAGTATAGAAAATATAGATGTCCGTATCCGGTTTAGCCTGTTTTAAAAGTGAAGCAAGTTTGACGGAATACATGCAACATACTCTTGAGCAGTATTCTCTTCCGATCTGTTCGTCGCGTGATCCTACGCATTGAATGAATGCTACTCTGTGCCCTACATCTCTCGGCGGTACTTCTTCCGAAATGTGGTCAACAATTCTTTCCATCTCAAGACCCGACACGACATTTTGATACCTTCCGTAACCGAAAACGGTTTTCTCGGCGGCATTATAAATATCATAGCCAGTTGCTACGACTATCGTATCGAATACTTCATCAACTATTTCTTCTTTCTGTGTAAGGTCTATAACTTTTTGAGGACATATATCAATACATTTGGTGCAAGTCTCTCCCTTAAAGTTGAGACAGGTTTCAGGATCAACGATGTACCTGAACGGAATTGCAAGCGCCGCCGGAATATAAACGGCTTTTCTGTCAATAACTCCCTGCTCCCAGTAATTTCTGGTTGTTACCGGACAAGCTTGAACGCACTTTTCGCAGGAGAGACACTGATCCATATTAATTGTATCTGTGATATATCTGGGTTTCTTTCTGATCGTAGCCTTGAAATGAAGCCTGTGACCCTGAATATTGTCTATTTCAGAATTTGTGTATAGTTTAATATTAGGATGATCCTGCACATCGGACATCTTTGGAGATATTATACATGCCGAACAATCTTCAGTCGGAAAAGTTTTGGTAAGAACGGCCATTTTACCGCCGATAGTCGGAAGTTTTTCTACCAATGTGACTTTTTTCCCTGCATCTGCAAGGTCAAGAGAAGTTTGTATTCCGGCAATTCCCCCGCCGATCACAAGTACCCTGTCTCCTAGTTTCATAGTCTTAGGATTCAGCGGTTCATTAAGCTTTACTTTGGCAATTGATGCACTTATAATGTCCTTGGCTTTTTCCGTGGCTGCTTCAGGATTGTCCTTGTGCGTCCAGGAAATATGCTCCCTGAAATTGGCGATCTCAAGAACATGCGCATTAAGTCCGCCTTTTTCCATTGCGGCTTTAAATGTTTTTTCATGGAACTGCGGTGAACATGCAGCAACAACGATCCTGTCCAAACCCAGACTTTCAATGTCATCCTTGATAAGCTTTTGGCCGGCGCCCGAACATGTGTGTGAAAAAATCTTTACTTCCGTGCCTTCGCCGTATTTCTCTTTGATGTAAGCCGATACTTTATCCAAATCAATAGTGTTGGATATATTGCCTCCGCATTGGCAAAGATATACTCCGGTTTTACTCATTTAAGTACCTGTTCTATTTTAATTTGATTTTTATGTATTTAAACTTCATGCTGCCTGAACAGCATGGAGAATGAATTTATAATATTTTTACATCTTTAGCAACATATAATTATATGAAAAATAATTTAAAAAAGTAT
>JAKLPX010000266.1 GCA_022013635.1 Candidatus Delongbacteria bacterium | reverse complement strand
GGTAGAGAGCTTTTAATTTCCGTTCCAAAGATATTTTTTCAGATCAATCTTCCCATCATCACTGACTTTGATTTTTTCTTTTCTGAGCAATTCTATCTGTTTATTGAACATTTCTTTGTTCATATTCGGCAACAAACTTTTAGAATTTATAACGCGATGCCAAGGTAAATTGTGTTTATCCGACATTGAAGAAAGTATTCGAACTACCTGTCTTGCCCCGAATGGACTTCCAGCAAGCTTTGAAATTCCACCGTAAGTCTGAATTTTCCCTTTGGGAATGTTTTTTATAATTTCAATTACGGATTCTGTAAATTGTGTGTACATTAAAATAAATCCTTTAAAATTTAGCCAGAATATCAGCCAGTTTGACAACTACTTGCCCGTAACCGGATTCAATGTAAAGACCGACTTGAGCCATCAGTGAATATGCGAATGCAAATTGAGCCAGTGCATATACTCCAACGGTAAATTGGCTTACACTTACGACACCGATCCCGATCTGAGAAATGTTAATTACTCCCATTCCGAACTGTCCGATGGCTATTATCCCCTTGGCTACAACAGGAGTTTTATTTTGTCTGTATTTGAATGAGATGTGAATAAGGGGCAGTCCGAAAAAATTCAAAGGACTTTTGTATTCAAAACCATAACCGTCCCATTTTTCATTTGCAGGTCTCGGCGCTCCGCATTTCGGGCATACATAAGCCGATTCAGATACTTCATTTCCGCAGTCTCTGCATGGTTTCATAACACCTCCGATTTTTCTTACATACAATATACAAATTTGTTGCTTATTAAACAATTTTATTTTACTTTTTAATGAACTTCAAGAAAGAATATTTTGAAGCTGAAGGGGTAGAAAATGTTGCAAATTTATAACAGTTTAACAAAGAAAAAAGAAGTTTTTAAGTCTGTCGAAGAAGGAAAAGTCAGTATATATACATGCGGACCGACGGTTTACAGTTCTTCCCATGTCGGGAATTTTTCCGCATTTTTAATGGCAGATCTTCTTGTCAGGTATTTAAAATATAAAGGCTTTGAAGTAAAATGGATAATGAATATTACCGATGTCGGACATTTAACTGACGATAATGAACTGTCCGATTCAGGCGAAGATAAAATGGAAGCCGCATCAAAAAAAGAGAACAAGACTGTCTGGGAGATAGCAAGGCATTACGAAGACCTTTTCATGAAAGACTTAAAAACTTTGAAAATTTTACCCGCATTCAAATATCCGAGAGCGACCGAGCATATCGAAGAAATGATAGATATGATTAAATTACTTGATGAAAAAGGTGTTATTTACGAAACATCCGACGGTGTATATTTTGATATTTCTAAATTTAAGGATTATGGAAAGCTATCGGGAAATTCGCTTGAAGCTCTGCAAGCGGGTGCCAGAGTAGAAGTGAATGAAGATAAAAAATCACCTTTTGATTTTGCCCTATGGAAAAAACTGACGGGAAAAAATGAAGATCACATCATGAAATGGGATTCGCCTTGGGGAACAGGTTTTCCGGGCTGGCATCTAGAATGTTCTGCGATGAGTAAAAAATATTTGGGTGAGACTTTAGACTTTCATACTGGAGGAGAGGATAATAAATTTCCGCATCACGAAAGCGAGATCGCTCAGTCCGAAACGGCAAACGGTAAAAAGTTTGTAAATTACTGGATGCATAAAAGTCATATAGTGCTAAATGATGAAAAAATGAGTAAATCATTGGGGAATTTTTTCACAGTCCAGGATGTTATGAATAAAGGATTTTCAGCTGATTCGATAAGATTTACATTCATTACCGCCCACTACCGCTCAAAATTGAATTTTAACGAAGATCAATTAAATGAGTCTCAGAAAACAATTGATAAATTCAACGATTTTATTCAAACTGTTTTAAAAGTAAATACTTCAGACTGTGAAGATGAGACAGCTTCGATCATAAAATCTGCTAAGCAACAGTTTGAAAAAGGAATGGACGACGATCTGAATATGAGCGTCGCCCTTGCCTCTCTTTTCGGTTTTATGAAATCAATAAGAAAAAATATTGAATCCGGAAATGTCTCAAAAGAAAGCAAAACAGCTGTTCTGGATTTTATGAAAGAACTAAATTCTATATTTGAAGTTTTTGATTTTGATGAAAAAAAGGAAAAGGAATTTTCAAAAGACGAGCAGGATGTCATTAATAAACTGATTGAAAAAAGAAATAAGTTCAGAGCGGAAAAAAATTGGGCTGAAGCCGATAAAATTCGTGAAGAACTTATAAGAATGGGAGTGAACATTGCGGATAAAAAATAAATCAAAGTCGCTGATTTTAGTTATATTGAGCATACTTCTTGTATCATGCTCGAATTTCAAACAACCTGCTTTAGGACCTGAAGATCTGATTTTGGTTCTTGCCGATCAGACGATTTTTGACACATACAAACCGCAGTTGGAGAAGATATTTAACGATCCGATATATACTCCTATGGAAGAATACCGCTTTAATATAAGAAGAATAGACATGGACGAATTTCATCAGGGATCAAGCAAGTTTAAATACCTAATTTTTCTAGTTAATGTTGATTCCGAAACAGCCGAAGCTCAATTTATAAAGAAAATGCTTTCGGATAATATAAAGGATGGGGTCAGGAACGGGGACTATTATTATGCGATAAAAGAGGATATATGGTCGAGGGCTCAGACTGTTCTATTCCTCATGGATTCAAAAAATATTCATCTGAGCACTTATCTGGAAAATTTTAAAGAAAAAATGTTTGGAGTATTCAATGACCGCATGATGACTGATGTAAAAAACAGATTGTTCGACAGGTACAATAATAAAATGGCTCAGGATTATACAAAGAGGAATTACAATATTGATATTTTCGTGCCGCATGATTTTACTATTGTTGAAGAGGGATCAAAAACCGAAAAATTCATAAGATACAGAAGATTCAATCCGGACAGATGGTTAACGGTTCTTAGAACGAATTATAATACAGGATTGACTTTTCAGGAAAATATCATTCAAACAAGAGACAGAATCGGAAAACAATTCGGCGATAGCGTCAGAGTTAATACCGAATTAATAAGTTTTCAAGCCGATTCGACTTTTTCTTCGGATGGATTGAAGGCGCAGGGATTATGGGAGTATTTCGAAGGCGGAGGGCCATTTTTTACTTATGCATTTTTGAAGAACGGAACATTTTATATGATTGACGGAGCCGTCTTTGCTCCTTCAAAAAAGAAGTATCCTTTCGTGATTCAACTTGACCTTATGGCGAAGACAGTAAAATTTCTCGAATTGGAAAATTAATGGATTTCCTGTATAAACCTCCTCAATTTATAAAAGCTGTATTTCCTGGTATAATATGGAACAATTCACAGGATAGAATTGTTTTGACAATAGACGACGGGCCGTCCGAAAACACTTTTAGAATTTTAGACGGTTTGGAAAGACACAAATTAAAAGCAATATTTTTCTGCACGGGAAAAAACATTGAAAAGCACTTTAACGAATTCAATGCCATCATAAAATCAGGGCATAGAATTGAAAATCACGGTTATAGCCATAAAAGACTGATCCTAAGGAATAAAAAAAATAATTTGAGGGAAATTTCAAAAACGAATGCGATTATTAAAGAGCTGACAGGATATAATCCGGAATTATTCAGACCGCCGTACGGATTATTCAATTATCATACTCTGCATGCGGTAAAAAAATACAATATGAAAATGATGATGTGGTCGTTCTTATCAGGGGATCATACCGAGGATTTTGCTCAGGTAAGAAGATTAACAGATTCATATCTGGAAAAAAACTCAATAATAGTAATGCATGACAAAAAAAAATCTTACGAAATATTCGACCAATCTTTGGAATATATTGCCAAAACAACTAAGGAGAAAAATTTTGTCTTTTCAAGCAATTTTATCGTAAATTAACAAAGATAAAAATTAAAAAAATATTTGCTTTTAGTAAAAAAATATCGCAAATTAGCTGAATCCTGCATTAAAGGGCGAGAAATAATGAGAATCATTAAAATAATTAAAATAATATAATATAAACGGAGGAATGATAAATGAGAAAGTTAATTGCGATCTTTTTATCGGTGTTGCTTTTGCTTGCTATGCTTGTAGGGATCAGTTGCGTGAAATCAACGGAAGCTGACTATTTCGAACCTAAAGTTGAAATATTATCCCCATCGAATGATGTCGAGTTATTGCTGGGTCAGAATATTTTAGTAAAGACAAAACTCAGCGATTATACCTCTGAGTATTCTCAAGTGAATTATTATATCGGCTCCAACAGTGTCCCGGCGGCTGTTTTTACAAGAGCTCAGCTGTTAGACTTAGCTCAGGTACAGGATAAAGATGCTGAATTTGTGGTTGAAGTTCCGACAACTGGAGCGGTACAGGGTAGAGTAAATCTTAGAGTTGAGGCACTTTCTTTCGGTAATGAAGCTGTTACAGATGTTAAAACGATAGTTTTATTTGTTCCTGTCGGTTCTGTAGCAATTACTATGATTGAACCTCAAGATACAGATCAAGTTATTTTAGGAGACTCGCTTAAGTTCAAAATAGATTTGAGCAGTTCACACGGTTTAGAATACTTTAATGAACTAAAGTTCTTTCTTAATGACGCTCAGATGGGAAATCCGGTTGCACTTACAGAAACCGCTGATACATGTAGTTTTGAGTACATAGTTGAAACTTCCAATCTTGAAGTCGGAAATTACATTTTTAAGACTGAGATGTACTCATTAGGTGGCCAAATAGTTTACGGATTGAAAGAATTCGCAGTTTTAGAGGAGTCATCTCTTATTGATTTCGAAATATTGTTTCCTGAAAATAATACCGTATATAACATTGGAGAAAGAATTGAAGTAAGAATTCAAATAGATGGGAGTCTAACACTTTTTAAGGATTTCTCCGCTTATATTTACGATCCGAT